>DASUFM010000874.1:0-5344 GCA_036274535.1 Blastocatellia bacterium | reverse complement strand
GTTCTGCGCCATAGATAAGCACGGAATAGTAAGTGCGCTCGCGTCTCTCCCTGGTGTTGCTCGCGCTCTTACGGCGCGGTCGAAGCAATGCAAAAACGCCAAGCCGCAATAGTAATGCGACGACCTGACGCGCCAGTGTCTCACTTGCTGTGGCAAACTCGATATAGGCCATCGGCCGCTTACCATCAAGCGGCCGGGCGGAGACATATGCGTCACCTTCAAATAAACCAGAAAGAAATGCCCACTGTGCGCCTGAGTCCGATTGGAATATTTGAGGTGGAACCTGCTTTTCGGCGGATTTTGAATCGATCGGGAAGTTGAACAATCTCTCGATCGTCGTAGCCAGGGCCCGAGAATAGATCAAACTATCTGTTGCGCCAGACTTGTATTTGTATTGATACGCCTCCAATCCGAACAGCGATTGCGCCAGTCGTGAGAATTCCTGATTGACCGCTTCGTCGGAATTGACGAACCGGACCTGGGAGGCGCTGGTGTTACGACCTTCAGCAATTATCAAACCAAGAAAACGCCCCAGCTCCGGTGTCATGCTGTAAGGCAGAGTAAAACTTCCAGAGCCACGTGATTTGATTGTTCCATCAAGTGGAGGCGTAATCTGAGTCGCGTCCGCGAGTTTCGAAAGCGCCGCCACATTGATCGCTTGACCATCCAGCATCGCCTTAACTTGTACAGGGGAAACACCAGCGGCGCGTGACCAGGCAGCCCAACCGCCAAATTTGCTGCGCCCGGCCTGCGCCCATTCGCGTAGTGGCTCCGAGCAGGGTACATAAAGCGCATCTTTTTCCTGCGCTGTTTCCATCAATGTCAGGGCGGGCGGGATCTTAGGCTCTTTCACGGGTAAATTGCGAGGCGCGGCCAGACGAAGCCCAACTTGTATCTCCTCCGCCTTGAGAGCGCGAAGCCTTCCGTTCTCAAGTGTGAATAGAGGATGATAGGGAGTAGCGACAATTTCACGTCCGCTTCGTGTACGAATTCGAAGCAGGTATGGTGTTGCAGTCCGTTTAACGAAGGCTGAAATGGACCGTGGTTCCAACCGTAAAGTGGAAGGATTGAGAGTCAGGATCTCGACATTTTGCGGATTCGCTCGTGTCAGAAATCCATCATCGAGGTTTTCGACCGCGTCGGATTCTCGCAGCGCCGCTTCTACCAATTCGCGGATCGTCACATCGCGTCCATCCGCAAGCGTGACGAGCGTGTCGCCATCGACGCACTTGCCACAGCCATTCGGCCCGACTACGGCGGTGATACCTTCCTCATCGAAGACGACCTCGGTCGGGTCGCAGAATGATTTAAAACCTTGAAGAGATAATTTTTCGAACCTGAGCATTTACACAACCAGTACGGGATTCGGCTCCGAAATACCACAACTTATTGTAGTTCTCGGAAATTAAGCGCGCAATATAGCCGCAGGCGCGCGGCTATGTCAAACCGCGGTTTGCGATCGCAGACGGGGCAAACGGGGGCGCGAAACGCCGGAATTGTAGGGGATGGGCTATTTCTTCGGATGCTTAGCGATATAGTTCTTAGCAAACTCGACCAGATGGGGGGCGTTGACCAGTCCGACCTTCGTCGCTTCTTCTTCCGCCTTCTCGACCGGCCATCCGTCGCGCAACACGCGCCGGATCATCCAAAATGCGCCGACCCTGATCGCCGCCGTGCAATGAATGAACGCCGGGCGGTTTTCTGGATCGTCGGTGATTTTAAGGAACTCATCCACCTGTTCGTCCTTCGGATCGCCGTAAACGACCGGGATGTTAAAATACCGCAACCCCAGTTTTTTGGCTTCAGCTTCTTCTTCGGGAGCGCGATGTTCGCTGGGCTGTCGAAGATTGATGATCGCCTTCACCCCATCGGCCTTGAGCCTGGCCAGATGCTCCAGGCGAGGCTGTCCGCCGGTGCAGAATTGATCGCTGACTTGCAGGAAATTTCTTATCGAGGGGACTTCCTGGGCTGATTGCGCTGAACTTTGAGCGTATAGCAAATAAATAGACAGAAAAACGAGTGATGAAAATCGAAGCTTGATCATTTGTTTAAATCCCTCCTACTTAAGTAACGAAGTATTGTCTATTGTCTATTGTCAATTGTCCATTGTTTAGCAGGGAGGTTATTAACTAATTTAGTGAACTGAGTCTGATAATGGAGCATGACTGCCGGGAGGTCATATGACCAATACATAGTCTGCCGGCAGGGGCAGAGAACTCCTTAACCGTAACCGTTCACCTGGGTATTGCGCATTGCTAAGATGATTGAGATCTGCGGCGTCACGCCATCTGCCCAAAGGGCGCGCAGATTGCGGATCGCGTCGATCAGTCACGCCCTGAATGGCGGTTAACGGGCGCTGCTGGCCTCAATCAGCGCCGGCAGCAGCACACGCGCCATCATATCGTTCACAGGCGACTCCACGTTGAAAGAGCCTCCTGTGAAGACCGCGATCAGGTCGAGAGATGGTACGAGATACACCTTCTGGCCGCCATTTCCAGACAGCATGATAGTGTCTATTCGGCGATCGCCCGCAGGTGTCTGTACGCGATACCAGCGGCGCCAGATCCCCAGACCGTAGTCGCTGTCGTCGATACGCGACTGCGGCGCGACGGCCTTCTCGATCCATGACGCGGACACGATGCGGCGGCCCTCCCACTCCCCACGTTGCTGTATGAGGATACCGAGTTTCAGCATGTCACGGGGCCTCAGGTAGATCTGTCCAAACTCATTGCGCTGGCTGCGATCGAGTCTGAAGTCCCATTTCCAACTGATTCGTTGAATGCCGAGGGGGGCGAACAGCGCCTCTTGCGCAAAGTCGGGCAGTGACTTGACCGCCACGCGTTCGATGATCCGGCCGGCCGTAATGATTCCGCCTGAGCAGTAGCGTCCGACCGTACCCGGATCGGCCACCATGGGCAGATCGACGAATGCCTTAGCCCAGTCCGGCGTCTCGTACAACTTTACCTCGTTGCCGGGCGAGGCTCCGTCATAGTCGTTACAGGCAAGCCCCGACTGGTTGCTTAGAAGGTCAAGGAGCGTCACTCGCGCCTTGCGGGGGTCCGGATTCTCGTAAACCTTGTAGCCGAGTTTCCCAAGCACGGGCTCGTCGGCGTGAAGTAACCCTCTGTCTACGGCTACTCCCGCGAGGAGCGAGATCACGCTCTTCGTGAGTGAGCGCATCTGGTGCGGCTGGTCGCGGTCATAGCCGTAAAAGTACTCCTCAAGCCGCAGCGCGCCCTTGTGATAGATGAGGATTGATCGGACTTCGGGATAGGCGCCGGAGGTGACGCCGTTTACGAGCCGCGCCGCCACCTCCGGCGACAGCGTGCCCGGTCCGGCCTCGTCCGCGCGAATGCCATCCGGAAGTCGCATAGGCTGTTCGTAGCGATATACGACCGGCCGCCCATCCCGCCCCTTCGGACGCGGATCAAGCAACAAACGTGTGTTCGCGGGAACGCTCAACGAAAGTCGCCGAAACGTGGCGCCACTCTCTTTGAATGCCACGATGCGCCCGTTGGCGTCGCGCAGGAATGGAATTGGGTCGCCCCCCGGATTAATAAATGTATCGACGCCCGCTTCACGCAACGGGTACTTGCCATCGCCGATGATCGCGACCAACCGAGCGCCGCTCGCCACTATGAACAGCGTGCCACCATCGCGGTACTCGTAAAGCCCCTCAAACTCGGACAGATTTTGCGGCGGCGCAGGCGCGCTCGGGACCGCCGGCGTCTGGGCTATAACCTGGGTAGAAGCATAAGCGATGAGAAAGCTTAGCCCGAGCAATCGTCGTAGGCCATGTTGCATTTTGCATCCTCTATCAAATATCAAGTCAATGTGTGATTCGGTCGGCCCGACAGGAATCATGCGGTTCCAGTCGGTCTCAGAGATTCCGATTTGGTCGAGCGTCAACACGGCGTCAGAGTAGCCCCGTTGATTGGAGATGTCCATCAGCCCACAATTTTCCGGAGACCCACCTGAACGGTTACTCTTAACTAACTCGGTGATCTGAGTCTGATAACGTGCGCCGCCAGGAAATCATCAGGCCAATGCATAGTGGGTCAGTGTATGGGAGCGTCGGGACGCCAGAAAGGCTCCGACGCTGCGACGAACTCTATCGGGACTTCTTTGATGAATCCTTTCAGCCATTCGGCGCAGCGTTTCATTCCAGCCTGCTCCGACACTACGTGGCCCAGCACGATAAGGCCTTTCTTTTGACCTGAGGAAATAGCATCCTGCGCGTACTCTACAAGCTCCCATTCGCGAGTCTCCCCGACCACCAGCGCATCCACGTCGGGGCGGGCGAAATATGGAATGCCAGGCGTCTGGCTCACGTACCCCCAGCTCGCAATCACGCGTTTGACCGGCAGCTTCGGATCGCCCAGTACGCGCATGGTCCGGATCTTCAGTTTTGTCTCCATTTCCCTGGCGAATTGCGCGAGCGGCGTCCCGGGAAAGTTATAAATACGCGGGTTCTTCGGATCGGCGTTCTTCTCCCAGCCCAACTCCTGGGCCATTCCGGCATTGATGCCGTCCGGGTTCCGCCTGTGCCAATGATCGTGGAAGTGGAATACCACCATATTATTCCGATTAAGGAAATCGAGCTTGAACTTATATGTCGGGTCCTGCTGGAACTGTTCGGTTTGATCCTGGTGCGAGAAGAATGTCGGCTCATGAGTGATAACCATATTCTTCCCGCTCGCGGCCGCCCTCTGAATGACATCCAGAGTGGCCATCATCGTCGTGGCGATCCCTTTGACGGGCGTCTCCGCGGTCCCGGCGATGATGTTGTCAACCGTTTGAGCCTGCCAGGGAATGCCCACATTGGCTTTGATACGGTCAATCACTTGCCCGGCGGTAAGCGCCTGAGGCATTCGCGGGAGCGCGCCCCCTGCCGCGGCTAATCCAAGTGAAGCGATGAGGAATGAACGACGTGATTCGTTGTGGGTGATCATAAAGCGCCTCTGATTTAATTTTGGTGGTAAGCTGCCTCTGATAACGGAATCGGCCTCCTGGCCTCCTACAATCAGACACCTACCACGAAGGATCTGGAATTGTGTCTCCAATTTTTTATTCGCGACAGGAGTCGAAGTGATCGCGGGTCATGGATTAAACTGTTTTTTCCGGATCTCAAAGGGTAAGTGCTCTGAACATTGCCTGGTATATGTGTCGCGGGTTGTTTACCCGCGCTTCCTTCCGCTGGGGAAGCGCGGGTAAATAACCCGCGACGCAATTTACTCTTCATCTTCACGCAACTTTGCCAGGACTGAATAATCCTCAAGCGTAGTGGTATCGCCGACGGTTTGTGATCCGGAAGCGATGTCGCGCAGCAAGCGGCGCATGATTT
>DASUFM010000873.1:0-4840 GCA_036274535.1 Blastocatellia bacterium | reverse complement strand
ACGATAGCGTGAAGGAGTTCGAAAGGGCGACCGATCGCTTGAAGAGGCATTACAGACATAGCGACTGTGAGCGATGCGATGTGACCGGGGAAGTGCAGGAAGTGCTCTCCCTCGCGAATTGCATCAGCAGGTACATGGACCCCTGCAGCCTCTGCCCGGAAGCGACAGAAGCGTGGACGGCTCTGCAGTGTGATCTACAGACACTGGCCGGTCAGTACTGCACTACGGCGAGCTTCCAGCAGCCGGTCAGCTTGGCGTGCCCGGTTCCGGTGTGCGCTCAGCCGGCGCCTGTCGTCGTGCAGCCCGTGCAGCCGGCGCCTGTCGTCGTGCAGCCCACGTGCCCGGCGCCTGTCGTTGAGCAGCCGCCTGCTCCGGTCATCTTCAAATAACGGTTAAACGAGCGCCTGTTCTGTCACAGCAAGGTTTGCGACCCAAACCTTGCTGTGACGGAGAGGCTCCCATACTCGGATACATATCAGGTATCCCATCCGGCGTCCGGAGGTTTGGGGAGTATGGAAAACCGGAAATGGCGGCGGGTCAGGCCGAAAGAAATAATGCCGACTGGCCTGTTCCGTCGGATTCCGCACTCCCCGCAGTTCTCCGGACGCTACGGAATATAGGCAGGGCAGGTTGATAACCTGTTCTGCCTATATTCCTCAAAAAAACGATTCAAACGAATTTCTCTGGGGGACGGCGATGTTGATAAGCATGCGCAATCTGAAAGGGTCGGCCATCATCGCCAGGGATGGCGCGATCGGAGAGATTGACGACCTTTATTTCGACGATGAAAGGTGGACTGTGCGGTACCTGGTGGTCAACGCCGGCGCATGGCTCTTCAGGCGCGAAGTGTTGATCTCGCCGATCTCGATCGACAAGGTGGACGAAACGAATAATCAGGTCCTCGTTCACCTGACCAGGGATCAGGTGAAAGACAGCCCGGATATTGACACTCAGAAACCCGTCTCGCGCCAGCACGAAACCGCCTTTATGGATTATTACGGTTACCCATATTACTGGGGCGGCCCATATCTGTGGGGAGACGCGGCGTTTCCCGCCACATTGACCATGCCGCCCGCCGTCGAGTCGCAGATCGCGGCGGCCGCGACCGCCCGAATGTCCGAGAGGATGCCAGAGAAGGTGGGCGAGTCTGAAGAGACATACGACGAGCGCCTGCGCAGCGCCAACGAAGTGAGAGGCTACCACATCAGCGCCGCCGACGGTGAAATCGGCCATGTGGACGATTTCATCCTCGACGACGGAGACTGGGCCATTCGCTCCATTGTAATCAAGACCGGCGGGTGGCTTTCAGGCCGGAAGACTCTCCTTTCACCGCAGTCTATCGAGAGGATCAGCTGGACCGAGTCGAAAATGTTCGTGAATCTTACGAGGAATCAGATCGCGGAGAATCAGGAAGTCCTGTAGGCCCTATTTCTTTTTTAGGAGGCGCAATGGCTCAAGCAAGAAGAGTAATTGAGATAAGGACGTTGAATGTCGCGAAGGATCTGCGCGGTATGTCTCTGCTCGCAGTGGACACCGGGGAGAAACTGGGCCAGGTCCGCGATGTGATCATTCAGCCGGTCGAAGGCCGCGTGAAAGGTCTGGTCGTGCGCACGCTCAATAACGACGAGTTGCGGCTGCGGATCAACGACGCCACCATCGGGCCGGACGCGGTCATGACCTCACTGGAATCTTTCGAGTATGCGGGTGAGCGAGCCCGCGAAATGGCGGGTGGAGTCAGGGCGCTCGATGAAATGGTCGGCTCGAACGTCGTAACTGAGAACGGCGACCTGCTGGGCCGTATCAGCGAGATCTACATCACCACGGACAGGCCGCAGGCCATCTATCGTATAGTGGAATCCAGGATCCAGAAGTTCCTCGGCAGAGGGTTCTTCCTGCCGGGAGATGTCGCGCGCTCTTACGCGCCCGACGGCGCCAGGATAATCGTCCCCGCCGACATAGAGGGCTACGCCGCGTCATCATTAAGTGATGTGCTTTAAGATTGCGGATTCTTCCATTGCGGATTGCGGATTTATTGATTCCGAGAATCTTGGTTCTACCGAAAAGCGTCATGTGCGAAATGATCCATCGCATATCAATCTGTAATCAATCCGCAATCCGCAATCCGCAATCAGAGAGCCCCCATCCTTTCGAAATAAGGCTCCATCAGTCTGATGCCATCGAGGCCCGGCAGGGTTCCCATCTTCGCGTCTATCTCGCGCACGAGGTCGCGCGCCGATTCGCGCGGGAAAAGAGTAGTGAAAAGCCTTTTGACCTCTTCACTGCTTTTGATTCCCGCGCCGACCGGAACCCAGTTGAATTCGAGCAGCTTCCTGGTCAGAATTCGCGACCCGTTCGATCCCAGCAACAATTCGCGCGCGTGATTGAAATACCATGCGAAATGTCTGCGCTCCTGTTTGGCGATCCGGTCACAAAGAGTTTTGAGAACCGGATTTTGAGTGTACCGGTTTAGTAATTCGTAGCCGCGCAGCGTCGTCATCTCCTGGATCGCTCCGAAGGAGAGGTAGACCGCGGGGAATTGATTCGAGAAGATGCGCGAGAGCAATGGAGCGAAAGTCGCTTCCAGCCATTCGTTGAAGCGGCGCTTGCCTACGACATACTCGATCCGATCCTCTCGCAGCGGGGCGCCGCAAACGGCCATCAGCCTGGCAAGCTCGTAACCGTGGAAGTATTCTTCGTAGCTCCACGTCGTGAGAAAAGCCGCGACCGAAGGGGTGAACGCGATCTTCATTCCGAGGAGCACCTTCAAATAGCGGATCGTCTGGCTTTCGACATCCGAGAAATAAGTGAGGAGGAACTTCTCGTCCTCGGTCAACCCAGCTTCTTTAGCCTCGTCCCAGTCAATATCCGAAGTGTCGATTTTAGAGGAGACGGTAATATATTTTTCAATGTCAGATCTCATAAGTTTTGTCAGCGGGAAAATGCGATACAAGGGAACTGCCGTCGTCTTTCAGTTACGCTTACGCTTCAACATCGAAATTGGATGTCGTGGTGGGAGCCCGATTGAGATAAATTTAGCGCGAGGCGAAACCGATCACAAGGAGCGCCGCGCCGATCACACCAAAGACTATGTGGAAAATGTTGTATGGGGGAACGCCGCTTGTCAGACTCTTGTGAGGGGGGATGATAAATCCCGGAAGTCCGACGAGAATTAGAATCGGGGCAAATATCGCCGGAACGATACTCAGCGCACGCCGACCAATTCCACCTCGAAGATCAAGGTCGAGTTCGGAGGAATCGGGCCCTGGGCGCGCGGTCCATAGCCGAGATTGGGCGGGATGATCAACTTCCGCTTTCCGCCGACTTTCATCGTCATCAGGCCCTCGTCCCATCCTTTAATCACGCGCCCGACGCCGATGGGGAAATCGATGGGCTGATCCCCATGCTTACGGGAACTGTCGAATATCGTTCCGTCCTCCAGCCGGCCGGTGTAATGAACGCTGACGATTTTTCCTGGCGATGGACTTTCCCCGGTTCCGACGACCTCGTCAACATATTTCAACCCGGAGCCGGTCGCGATTTCCGAACCGCCCCCTGAAAAGTATTTCCAGAGAGTAACTCCTATAATCGCCGCGGCCGCGCACAGCACGATGATTTCCCAGATATGGGATTTCGATGATCCTTTTGATGATCCTTTTGATGATCCTTTAGTATTTGCGCCGTCCCCTTTGGCCGGGGCCTGGCTCGGTTTCTTTGCCAAAATTGGGATCTCCTTTACTTACAGCCTTGCTTTCAGATTTGATTTATTGGAGGCGGAGCGACATGGATGAATATACAGATTTGGACGGCAGGACACAACAGATTGTCGTGGGTCATTGGTCGCTGGTCACTTGTCATTAGCCGCCAATTAGCCTGCCAGCGCAATGATAAGTGACAGATAATCAGTGGCCAATGACAAATGACGAATTATGAATGTCAATTAAAAGCCGGGCTGATCCTGAGTTTGGCGACCCTGAGAGCGCGTCTCGTGAGTATGCGGTTCGGTGTCATGACGACCTCGGGATGTTCTCTCGTAAGTCTGCGGTTCGTGGGCTTGCCGATCTCGCAATGTTTTGTTGATCAGCTTCGACGCCGCGGCGGCCACGAGCCCACCGGCCAGAACCCTCCCGATGGTTCCCAATCCTGATCCGCCACGTGTCCCTCGTCCCATGGCTCCCAGAATGCCGCCTCCTCTTCCGAAGACGCCTCTGGATTGCGGAGTCGCCATAGATCCCAAACCGGCGCTTAGACCGAGCAGTGCGCCGTTGAGCAAATTGCGTTTTACGCTCCTCCCGCCTATAAAGTTGCTGAGGAGCGGGGCCGAAAGCAGACCCCCTACCAGACCCCTTTTGAACGGATTTTGGTAACGATTTCTGCCACTCAGAAAGCCTAACGGCGAAAAGCCGCGCTGCCTTGTCGATCCTTTGGCGAGCGCCGCGGCGGCCACGCCGGCCAGGCTGTACCCCAATGCTTGCGCAAGCGTAGATTTATTTCTTGAATTCATATTTCACCCCACCTTTTTCAATACTCGGAAAATATCTGTTCTAACGTGTTCAGACGTATAGACAAAGTGTACGCAAAGCATGGGCCAGAAACAGGACCTCTAAGTCCTGTCGGCGCCATAAGTCTCATTCATTATGTATGGCCATAGGACGAACAATGATTCGCGGCGCAAAACAGCTTAATGTTAGCGCGCGCTGCTTATGTCCATCAGGAGACCGAAAGGTCTCGCAATGCTTCAGTAGCATTTTCAGCCGTAATCATGCGTGGTCGCGCGCGCGGCTCCCGAACGTTGATTACGGTTACAGCAGTCAGGTCGAAAAGGAGTATTGGATGGCAAAGA
>DASUFM010000872.1:0-8570 GCA_036274535.1 Blastocatellia bacterium | reverse complement strand
TGGAATTCCTTGGCGCCGGGGTTGATCCGCACCGCAAAATCGGCTGGATCGCGCGCCCCAGCCTCGAGGCCGATTCGCCGCACGTCAACGCCACGGTCCACGGAGACGGCCACGCCTCATTGCAATACCGGCGCGCGAAGGGCGCCGAAACAGAGCGCGTGAATTTCACGGCGAAAAGCCCGGACGTCATCCAACTCGAACGCAAGGGCAATACTTTTATAATGTCCGTCGCCAATTTCGGCGAGTTGTTTATGAAGCCGGAAACGACCGAGGTCGAGCTGGGCGATGACGTCTATGTCGGCATCTACGTCTGCTCGCACAACAAGGATGTTTACGAAACGGCCGTGTTTCGTGACGTCGAAATCACTGTGCCCGTCAGAGACGGCTTTACGCCTTACCGCGAATACATCGGCAGCAATCTGGAGGTGATGGACCTGGACACGCTCCAACGCAGGGTTTTGCATCGCGTCAAAGATTCGCTGCAGGCGCCCAACTGGACGCGCGACGGCAAGGCGCTGATCTACAACCACAATGGCCTGCTCTATCGCTTTGACCTGGCAACCAACACGCCGGCGGTTTTCGATACGGGCGATGTGAAGCGTAACAACAACGATCACGTCATCTCCTTCGACGGCCGGACGCTCGGCATCAGCAGTTCGAGCGCCGAAGACGGCGCCGTTTCGATGATCTACACCGTGCCGATCACGGGCGGCAAACCCGTGAAGGTGACAAGGAAAGGCCCGTCGTATCTGCATGGCTGGTCGCCGGATAAAAAATGGCTGGTTTTCGCCGGCAGGCGAAACGACGAATTCGACATTTACAAAATCCCGTCCGATGGCGGCGATGAGATTCAACTGACAACCACGAAAGGCGTGGATGATGGGCCGGAATATACGCCAGACGGCAAATACATCTACTTTAATTCATTCCGCACCGGCGCAATGCAAATCTGGCGGATGAAACCCGATGGCAGCGAGCAGACGCAGATCACGAACGACGAATACAACAATTGGTTTCCGCATATTTCCCCCGACGGCAAGTGGATAGTGTTTATCACTTTTCCCAAAGACATCGCGCCAGGCGATCACCCGTTTTACAAACACGTCTATCTACGCCTGATGCCGACAGACGGGGGCGATCCGAAAGTGATCGCCTATCTTTACGGCGGTCAGGGCACGATCAACGTTCCGTCATGGTCGCCGGACAGCAGGAAGATCGCGTTCGTCAGCAATACGGATATGAAGTAGTCAGACGCAAGTGGCGGGGTGAAGGGGGCGAACCGTTCCGATCTCGCGATACGCCCACCCTGCGCCCTTGGAAGGCGCCAACATAACGACGAATGTTTGCTGCGGCGCCATCAAATTGGAGGAAAACTGAATGATGTGTTCTACACTCGCCCGTTTAGCGGCGTGCGCGACGCTGCTGCTTGCAGGCGGCGCCTATGCGCAAGCCACGGAAAATCGCTTCGAGAAGAATGTGCAGGCATACGAAGCCGCTGACAAAGCCACTCCTCCGCCAAAAGGAGCGATTTTGTTGATCGGAGACTCCCAATTCTATCGTTGGAAAACTCTCCACGATGATTTGCCGGAGTACACTATTATCAATCGCGGTATTGACGCGTTCCAGTTCTCGGACATTCTCCATTTCTTCGACCGCCTGGTGACGCCTTACAAGCCCCGGATGATCGTTCTGCACGTGGGAGGAAACGATGTTCACAACGGCAAAACGGCCGAGCGAACGCTGGCGGACTTCAAAACGTTTGTGGAAAAGGCGCGAGCCGTTCAACCCGATATTCCAATCGCTTTTTCGAGCATTACTCCCGGCCCGGGCCGCTGGGATGAAGCCGACAGGCGGAAGCAAACCAACAGACTCATCAAAGACTATATCGCGACCCGGAAGAACCTCCATTTTATTGATCTTTGGGACGCAATGCTGACGCCGGACGGCAAGCCTCGCGAAGAATTGTGGGTGGAGGATCGCATTCACCCCAATCACGACGGCTATTTAGTGCGTGTGAAAATTATGCGCCCGCTTCTGGGCGAACCGGATAAGAAAACCAAATGATGATTATGAACAGATCAAAAAGGAATCGGCTCATGAAACGACCGTTCGCGCTGACGCTCTCCGGCGCCGTAATTTTCGCGCTCGCAGGCTCCGCGCAATTCGCCAGGCAACAGCAAAGGCAGCTAACGCCTGAACAACAGGCTCAGCAGGAAGCCACCAGACAAGATCATCAGCGCATGATGAAGTTGCTGGGGATCAGATCACTGCGACAGGGCGCAAACGGCAGCAACCCGCAGGCGCCCAACTACGCCAACTATGATGAATCGAAGGTGAAACCGTATTCGGCGCTGCCCGACCCGCTGACGCTGAAGAACGGCAAGAAAGTCACGTCGGCGAAAGTGTGGTGGAGTCGGCGGCGCGCGGAGATCGTCGAGGATTTCGACCGGGAGGTCTATGGCCGTATGCCGAAGGTCACGCCCAAAGTGAAATGGGAGGTGGCCGGCGTGACGAATGAAGTGAAATACGACACTCAGGTCGTCACGAAACGACTCATCGGCCATGTGGACAATTCGTCGTATCCGCAAATTACCGTGGACATCCAACTGACCTTGACCACTCCGGCCAACGCGAAAGGTCCCGTGCCGGTAATCATGGAGTTCGGGTTCGGCGGCCCGCGTCCGGGCGCGGCCAGACCTGCGGGACCTCCTCCCGGCGGCGCCGCCGCCGGGCCGCCCTGGCAGCAACAAGTTCTGGAAAAAGGCTGGGGATATGCCATCCTCGTCCCCAACAGCATTCAGGCTGACAACGGCGCGGGCTTGACGCAAGGCGTTATCGGTTTGGTCAACAAAGGCCAGCCGCGCAAGCCGGATGATTGGGGGGCGCTGCGCGCCTGGGCCTGGGGCGCGAGCCGCGCGCTGGATTATTTCGAGACCGATAAATCAGTAGACGCCAAACAGGTCGGTTTGGAAGGCCACTCGCGCTATGGCAAGGCGACCCTCGTCGCGATGGCTTATGAGCCGCGTTTGGCCATCGCTTATGTCAGTTCCTCGGGCGCAGGCGGGGCCAAGCTTCATCGCCGCAATAACTATGGCGAGATGGTCGAGAATGTCGCAGCGCCTGGCGAATACCACTGGATGGCGGGCAACTATCTGAAATACGCCGGGCCGCTGACTTCAAACGACCTGCCGGTGGATGCGCACGAACTGATTGCTTTGTGCGCGCCGCGTCCCATCTTCATCAGCGCGGGAGCCGTGAATGGAGACGGTTGGGTTGACGCTAAAGGCATGTTCCTGGCTGCGGCTGGCGCCGGGGCGGTCTACAAACTGCTGGGCAAACGTGACATGGGGACGACTGAGTTTCCCGCGATTGAAACCACCTTGATTGATGGCGACGTAGCCTTCCGCCAGCACAGCGGCGGTCATACGCCGGGGCCGAACTGGCCGACGTTCCTGACATTCGCCAGCCGGTATTTTAGCGGGCAAGAGGCCATACCGCCATACAAAGACCCGTCGCTGCCCGTTGAAAAGCGCGTTGACGACCTGGTCTCGCGTATGACCCTGGAAGAGAAGGTCTCGCAGATGGTGAACGCCGCCGCGCCCATCGAGCGGCTGGGCGTTCCGGCATACGACTGGTGGAACGAGGCGCTGCACGGCGTGGCGCGCGCCGGTTACGCCACCGTATTTCCGCAAGCCATCGGCCTGGCCGCGACGTGGGACGAAGAACTTATCCACAGCGTGGCCGATGTCGTCTCGACGGAGGCGCGGGCCAAGCATCACGAGTTCGCGCGGCAGAACGACAGAGGCCGATACAAGGGGCTGACCTTCTGGAGTCCGAACATCAATATCTTCCGCGATCCGCGATGGGGACGCGGGATGGAGACTTTCGGCGAAGATCCTTTTCTGACTTCGCGGATCGGCGTCGCTTATGTCAAAGGCCTGCAGGGCGACGACCCTCGCTATTACAAGGTCGTCTCCACGGTGAAGCATTACGCCGTACACAGCGGCCCCGAGCCTGAACGGCACGGCTTCGACGCCGTCGTCAGCGAGCGCGACCTGCAGGAGACTTATCTGCCCGCTTTCCGCGCAACCATCGTCGAAGGCAAAGCGGAAGGAGTGATGTGCGCCTACAATCGAACCAACGGCGAACCTTGCTGCGCCAACAATAAGCTTTATGACATCCTGCGCGGGCAATGGGGCTTCAAAGGCCACGTCGTCTCGGACTGCGGCGCGATTGACGACATTTACAAATTCCACGGTTATTCGAAGACGGTAGGCGAAGCCTCCAGCGTCTCCGTCAAGGCGGGCACTGACCTCTCCTGCGGCGGCGAGTACAGGTCGCTCGCGAAGGCCGTCAAAGACGGATTGATCACGGAAGCGGAAATAGATGTGTCGCTCAAGCGCCTGATGACAGTGCGATTTCGCCTGGGTATGTTCGACCCGCCGGAGATGGTCGCTTACGCCCGCATCCCCTATTCAATGAACGACGCGCCCGCGCATCGAGAGCTTGCGCTCAAGACCGCCCGCGAATCCATCGTGCTTTTGAAGAACGATAACAAGACACTGCCGCTGGTTGGAAACACAGGGTCCATCGCCGTCATCGGCCCGAACGCGGACGCGCCCGAAGTTCTGCTAGGCAATTACAACGGCCAGCCGACGAAATCCGTCACGCCCCTGGCCGGGATCAAGGCGAAAGTCGGAAAGTCGAAGAAAGTTCTCTACGCGCTCGGCTCGACTTTGACCGGCAGCGCGGGCGCGGCCGTGCCGGCTTCGGCCACGCCCGGCGGCTTCAAGGCCGAATATTTCAATAACAAGGAATTGCAGGGCCGGCCCGCGCTCGTCCGTACTGATGAGCAGATCAATTTCGATTGGAGCCGCGGCAGACCGGCGCCGGAAATAAATGAAGACGGGTTCTCGGTTCGATGGACCGGCAAATTCACGCCGCCGGAATCGGGCGCCTATCAACTCGGCGCAATGGCCGATGACGGTTTTCGCGTCTATCTTGACGGCCATATTCTCGTCGACGCCTGGGCCGGCAATCAGGCCAGCCAGATCAGGACGATCATGAAAGACGTGAACCTCGAAGCGGGCCGCTCTTACGACGTGCGCATCGAGTATTACGAAGACATCCGCAACGCGATAGCGAAATTCTTCTGGTCGTTCCCGCAGTTCACCGAAAGAACCCTGGCGGAAGCGGTCAACGTGGCCAAACAGGCGGACGCCGTTATCATGGTGTTGGGGATATCACCGGCGCTCGAAGGCGAAGAGATGACCGTCAATGTCTCCGGTTTTCGCGGGGGCGACCGGACCGACATCTCGCTGCCGAAAGCTCAGGAAGATTTGCTCAAGGCAGTTTTCAACGCCGTGGGCTCGACCAGGCCGATCGCGCTTGTCTTGCTTAACGGCAGCGCTCTGTCCGTCAACTGGGCCGGTGAGAATATTCCGGCCATCGTCGAAGCCTGGTATCCCGGCGAAGAAGGAGGAACGGCTATCGCGGACGTTCTGTTCGGCGATTACAACCCCGGCGGCAGACTTCCGGTCACCTTCTATAAATCAGTCGATCAACTGCCGCCATTCGAAAACTACAACATGAGCGGACGAACCTACCGCTACTTCAAAGGCGACCCGCTCTATCCTTTCGGATTCGGGCTGAGCTACACGAACTTCAAGTATGAAAATTTGAACCTGAGCTCGAAATCGGTCAAGGCCGGCGAAGGCCTCAAGGTCAGCGTGGATGTGCGGAACACCGGCGACCGCGCGGGCGACGAGGTCGTTCAACTATATGTGACGGACGTTGCGGCTTCGGTTCCGACGCCGATCCGGTCTCTGGCCGGGATCAGGCGAATCTTCCTCAAACCGGGCGAAAAGCAGACCGTCTCGTTCACGCTCGGCGCCGAGCGAATGACGGTCATTGACGACAACGGCAAACGCGTCGTCGAACCCGGCGAATTTTCAGTCAGTGTCGGCGGCAAACAACCCGGCTTTACTGGACGCGCCGACGCCAAAACGACGAACGTAGTCACGGAACGATTCGTCGTCACGGGAAGCGTCACTGCAATTCCCTGAGGTTGTAGATTTAAAGTGATAAATAACATCAAGTTCGGAGTCTCTACATGAGAAGCACATTCAATTCAAAGACATTTTATCGAAAAGTTTCTTACGCCCTCGTTGGAGCCGCCTTACTGGCCGCCGGCGTTTTCGGAATCCGGATCGGCCGCGCGCAGGAGGCCCCGGATTACCGCAATCCGAAACTGCCGGTCGAGCAGCGGGTCGCCGACCTGTTGAGTCGAATGACCGTCGAAGAAAAAGTCGCGCAGGTTACGACGCTCTGGACCAGGAAGCCGAACCAGAAACCTCACGAATGGACAATGGCCGACCGGGGCGATTTCTCTCCGGAAGCCGCCGCGCTCGTGATGAAGCACGGCATAGGGCAAATCGCGCGGCAGCGTGAACGAAAGGACGCGCGCCAATCGGCGATCTACGCGAACGCCGTGCAGAAATGGCTGAAAGAGAACACGCGGCTGGGCATCCCGGCCATGTTTCATGACGAAGCGCTGCACGGGCACATGGCGACGGGCAGCACGAGTTTCCCGACTCCGATTTCGCTGGCTTCGAGCTGGGACCCTGAATTGATCTCCAGAATCTTCACGGTCGCCGCGCTGGAATCACGCATTCGAGGCGGCCATCAAGTGTTGGGCCCGAACCTCGATCTGGCGCGCGACCCGCGCTGGGGCCGCACGGAAGAGACATACGGCGAAGACCCTTACCTGGCTTCGCGGCTGGGCGTGGCCTGTATCAAAGCTTTGCAAGGGCCTGGTCCCGGGGTTGACGGCGAACACGTCATGGCGACGGCCAAACATTACGCCGCGCACGGCCAACCCGAGAGCGGCACGAACGTCGGTCCATCCAATATCTCAGAGCGCATCCTCCGCGAAATCTTCCTGCCGACATTCGAGGCCGCCGTGAAAGAAGCGGGAGTGTTGAGCGTCATGCCTTCTTACAATGAAATAGACGGCGTTCCCTCGCACGCCAGCCATTTACTGCTTCAAAAGATATTGCGCCAGGAATGGGGATTCAGAGGGCTGATCGCCGCGGATTATAACGCGATCGAGCAATTGCAGACTCTGCATCACGTCGCCGCGAATAGAGCCGAAGCGGCCAAACTCGCGCTCGAAGCGGGCGTGGATATAGAACTCCCCGACCCTGATGTCTATCCGTCGCTTATTCAATTGATAAACGACGGTAAAGTTTCCATGGCTACTCTCGATCGGTCCGTGGCGAACGTCCTGCGCGCGAAGTTCATGCTGGGCCTTTTCGAGAATCCATATGTCGATCCTGAGCGCGCGGTGAAATTGACGAACAGCAAGGCTCATAAGGACCTGGCGGCTGAGGCCGCGCGCCGCTCCATCACGCTGCTCAAGAACGAGGGCGGTCTGCTGCCGCTCGACCGCGCCAAATTGAAATCCATCGCGATCATCGGCCCAAATGCGGCGGGCGTCCATCTGGGCGGCTATAGCGACGCCGCTCCCGGACACGGCGTCAGTGTCCTCGAAGGCGTGCGCAATAAAGCCGGCGAGCAGATCAAAGTCAATTACGCCGAAGGGTGCAAGATTACGAAAGAAGGCGGGAACTGGTGGGCCGACAGTTCGCAACTGGGCGACGCGGAGACCGACGCAAAGCTGATCGCCGAAGCGGTCGAAGCCGCCAAAGCGTCGGACGTGGCGGTCCTCGTGGTCGGAGGCAATGAGGATACCAATAAGGAAGGCTGGGCCAACAATCATCTCGGCGATCGTGACAGTCTGGATCTGGTCGGCAGGCAGAACGATCTGGTCAAGGCCGTGCTGGAAACCGGCAAGCCCACCGTCGTAATGCTGATCAACAGCGCGCCTCTTTCGATCAATTACATCGCGGAGAAAGTTTCCGCCATCCTCGAAGGTTTCTACCTCGGAGAGGAGACCGGAGTCGCCGTGGCTGACGTATTGTTCGGCGATTACAATCCCGGCGGAAAACTCGCGGTGAGCTTCCCGCGTTCGGTCGGCCAGTTGCCGATCGCTTATAACCACAAGCCGTCGGCGCGACGCGGTTATCTCTTCACCAGCAAAGAGCCGCTCTTCCCGTTCGGCCATGGATTGAGCTATACGACCTTCGAGTATTCGACTCCGAACGTGACGCCTGCGCAGATAGGCCCTTCCGGACGCGCCGAAGTCAGCGTGACCGTCAGGAACACCGGCAAACGCGCCGGCGATGAGGTCGTTCAACTCTACATTCGCGACCTGGTGAGTTCAGTGACGCGCCCCGTCATGGAATTGAAGGATTTCAAACGCGTCACTCTCGCGCCGGGCGAGAGCAGGACGGTTAATTTCACGATCACGCCCGACAAACTTTCATTTCTGGATATCAATATGAATCGGATAGTCGAACCCGGCGCCTTCGACATCATGGTGGGAACAAGCTCCGCGAAATACCAGACGGCGAAGCTCGAAGTCGTCACGAAATGACGAATAGGTCCTAATGGTGTTTGAAAAATAAATACAACCATTTGTGTAGGGGCGGGTATTCCCCGCCCTGGTC
>DASUFM010000871.1:0-2977 GCA_036274535.1 Blastocatellia bacterium | reverse complement strand
GATAAAGATCGATTCGATCTCGTAAAAATATTTCTGGAAGAAAGGTGACGATTTTTGTCATGGCTCATAAGAAAGGTGTAGGCAGCTCACGCAACGGACGGGATTCGGCGGCTCAGCGCCTGGGAGTTAAACGCTTCGGCGGCCAGGCGGTTTTGGGCGGCGCCATCCTTGTTCGCCAGCGTGGCTCGAAATTCAAACCTGGCGCCAACGTCGGCATCGGCAGTGACGATACGCTTTACGCCAAGATCGCCGGCATCGTCAAGTTTGAGGACCGGGGGCGCAGGGGGCGCTTTATCAGCGTTTATCCATCCCTGGACTCTGGCGCTGTCTGAGCGGTAAAACAGCGCCCAACATCGCAGTTTATGCCTGCGATGAGATGATGAGATAAGGTGGAGCAGTAGGAGCTTGGACTCCCTGACGGCCGGCGACGAATATATCAGTAACTTCCCTGCGACCGGCCACCAAGCGACCCTTACTGACTACCAATGTTTATTGACAGCGCGAAAATACATGTCAAAGGCGGAGACGGCGGTAATGGCGTAACGGCGTTTCGCCGCGAGAAGTTCGTGCCGCGCGGCGGACCTTCTGGCGGTGATGGTGGCGATGGCGGATCGGTTTATATTGAATCGACCGAAGGCCTGAACACTTTGCTGCATTTCCGCTATAACCCCGAACATCGAGCCGGACGCGGGCGGCACGGAGAAGGCAGCAAGCGTCACGGCGCGAGGGGTGAAGACATTACCCTGCAAACGCCGGTCGGCACAGTAGTCATAGATGAAACGACCGGCGAGATAATTCATGATTTCACCCGCGCCGGAGAAAAAATTCTAGTCGCCCCGGGTGGACGTGGCGGACGCGGCAACGCTCAGTTTGCCTCCCCAGTCAATAGAGCCCCACGCCATCACGAAGAAGGCCGGCCGGGACAGGAGCGTTGGCTCACACTTGAGCTTAAGCTGATTGCGGACGTCGGATTGATCGGATTGCCTAACGCGGGCAAATCAACCCTGATTTCGCGCATCTCAGCGGCGCGTCCGAAGATCGCTGATTACCCATTTACAACTCTGGAACCGAACCTGGGAGTGGTTGACTTGGGCGATTTCAACACTTTTGTCGTCGCGGACATTCCAGGATTGATCGAAGGGGCGCATGCCGGAGCCGGATTGGGAGATCGTTTCCTGCGCCATGTCGAACGCACGAAACTATTACTGCATCTGGTCGATGTTTCCGGTCTCTCGCAAAACCCGGTCGCTGATTATCAAACCGTCGCCCGCGAGCTTGAAGCGTATAGTCCGGAAGTGGCGGCGAAAGCGAAAATAGTGGTAGCCACTAAACTCGACGCTGCGCACTCCGGTCAGCGCTCAACAGATTTTGAAGAAGACGCGAACCGGCCAATCCCTCTTTTGGATGAATTCGCAGAATTTTGCGAGCGCGAGGGGTTGGAATTTCATGCCATTTCGGCCGTGACCGGCCAGGGCTTGAAAGAATTGTTGCGCGCGGTCTCCAGGCGGCTGGATGAGTTGAAATTGAAAGAAGAAGAGTTAAAATGTGAAAAGATAGTAGAGGAAAATACGACTTCGAATGTCGAGCCTTGATCGTTGGTTGATTACCCAGAAGCGCAGGACAAAAAATATTGTCGGATTGGTAAATAGGTTCATCCTATTTTTCAACCTCGTGTTTTTTGTCGGGCCACATGAATGATGATCAATACCGGAAGTCGTTTAAGCGGTCTGCGGTTAATAACATTACTTTTTTATTTTATTGGATCCGGTTCGTGAACGAGGAACGTTTGCGGCGACGCATCGGAATTTACGGAGGCACGTTCGATCCTGTCCACTACGGCCATCTCAAAGTGGCCGAAGCGGTACTGAGCGCTTTTGCGTTGGATCGACTCTACTTTGTTCCGGCCTTCACGCCGCCGCACAAGCGCAAGCGAATGATCAGTTCTCCGTTCCATCGCATGGCGATGTTGGCGCTGGCTACGGCCGATTCGCCGAAGATGTTCATCTCGACTGTTGAACTCGAAGCGCCCTCGCGGCCTTATACCATTGAAACGCTGGGACGGTTGCAAGCCGAACTCCAGCCGGCCCGGTTGTTTTTTATGATGGGGGCCGATTCGTTCATTGACGTCACCAGTTGGCGAGATTACGAGGCGATCCTGAGCGAATACGACATCATTGTCGCGACGCGGCCCGGTTACCGCAGGTCCAATGACAAAGAGAGCGGCAATGAGGGCGCCGCTCAGAGTAGCGAAGAGGCGGTTGGGAAGACGGTTGGGGGGCTCACCCCTCAGTTAAGTCCCCAATTGAGTCCCAGGCTGAGCAGGCTAATCGTTGATTTGCGCGGCGGCGCATATCCATCAAGTGTGGCGGACGCAGACTTGAATTCGTCGCGCATTTATTTGACTGATTATGTCTCTGTCGATGTTTCGGCGACGGGAATCCGCGAAGCGGTTGAACAAGGCCGTTCGATTGACGATTTGGTTCCGCCATCAATCGCGGCTTATATCGAAAAATATCATTTATATCAGAAATCATAATGTCAAAAGTCGCAATTTCAACGGCAGTTAATCAAGAGATGGAGCAGAACAGGATGGGATCAGACGCCTCGGCGGGGGCCGCTGAGGACCGGCTGATTTTAGAGCAGGTGAGGGCCGCCGCCCGCGCAGCGGATGAGAAGAAAGCCCTGGGCCTGGTGGTGTTGAAGCTGTCGGCCATCACGGAGTTTACCGATTATTTCGTCATTTGCGCCGGCAATTCGACGCGCCAGACGCAGGCGATCGCCGACGCCGTGATCGAAGAGTTGAAGCGGATGAAAACGCGCCCGCTCCACATGGAAGGGTACAACAACGCCGAATGGATTTTGATCGATTACGGAGCGTTCGTCGTCCACATTTTTACAGAAGACTCGCGCAGTTTTTACGATCTGGAAAGACTCTGGCGCGACGCTGAAAAAGTGGTGGTTGGTGATTAGTGGTTAG
>DASUFM010000870.1:0-4221 GCA_036274535.1 Blastocatellia bacterium | reverse complement strand
AAACGCATTCCATCTCAGTTCTGTGAATCCTGAATATTGAGCAACAGGCCGAAAGGCTTTGGCTGAATCAACGGACAATTTATGCGTGAAGATATGTCGAAGGTCGTGATCGAACGGCCGCGATGGGGTCATAGTTTGCGCAGCAGCAAGACCCGATTGCGCATCCACCGTTACGACCCGGAAAAAGATTATGAAGATTTGCCGAAGAGGGTTTCAGGCTCTCGCAGCAAATACCTGCGCGTCGACGAGGTCAAATACTTTTCCGATCTGCTCGGCCCGCTGCGGCGTTTTTTGCGCTCAAATGTAGGCAGGCCGTGGGACCAGGTCTACAGCGAGATGAAGAAGCATCTTGATGACCGTAAGGTAACAGGCCGCCACGTCTTCGAGCACGTTGACAGGGAGGTTGAAAGGCATCCGATCATCGGTGATGATGGAAGGTTTTACAGGACAGGGTGTGATGGCCGCCTTCAACTGATCTATGAGTTTTACGTTGACCCGCGAACCGGTTTGCTCCGCTGGAGCGATGAAAAACCTCCGTGGCGCATGCGTGATAAACCCACTCAAGATGTCAATTACGTTCGTCTGAGCGCGAACGCCTGTTATGCTAAGATAAATGGAATTTGGTACTTCATCGAATACAAGACTTTAGTCGAAAATCCAGCGCTGGCGCGGACGGTCCCGGCAAGCAGGGACTCGCCGATTTTGATAGTGCGGAAGAAACAACTCAGTCACAAAGAGTTGAAGACAGCGAAGCTGAAGAATGATCATCCGCTGGCGGGAAGCGATAAAAAGGCCCGGGAAGAATTTCTTCCGGGCCTTTTTATTTTCAACAACTGATCTATTTCCCTTCGTAACTTACCCGATAAATAAATCCCTTGTTATCATCTGAAATGTAGAGCGCTCCGTCCGCGCCCGTGATCAAGCCGGCGGGGCGTCCGAGGACCTGGCCGTCCTTCATCCAGCCGGTGACGAAATCTTCCAGGCCGGCAGGCTTGCCGTCTTTGAATACGACGCGGACGACGCGGCCCGGGAGGCGGTCCTTGCGCGCGGTAGGCGAGGAGCCATGGAGCGCGACGAACATGGCGCCCTGATAGGAAGCCGGGAATTTTTTGCCGGTGTAAAAACGCAGGTCGATCGGCGAGGAGTGCGGTTGCAGACCCAGGGCCGGCGGAGTGGCGTCGGCGGGATTCAACGATCCTTTAGCCTCAGTCAGGTTTGAATTGGGCTTGTTGTCTTCGATGAGATATGGCCAGCCGTAATGTTTGCCGTCTTCTATGCGGTTGATTTCATCGACTGGTTTTTCTTCGCCGTGCTTGTCTTCGCCCATATCGTCGGCCCAGAGAACGCCGGTTTTCGGGTCCCAATCGAAACCGATGGCGTTGCGCAAACCTTTAGCGAAAATCCTCCCGCCCGTTCCGTCGGCGTTATAGACCAGGATCGTCGCGCGCTGCGGGTCCGTCTCTTCGCCGAGGTTACTCGATGAGCCGACGGCGACGTAGAGCTTGCCGTCCTTGCCAAAACCGATGGTGCGCGTCACGTGGCCCGTAGTCGCGACCGGCAGATCGACGAATTTCACAGGCTCACCCTCAGTCTTGCCTTTGTCGTATTTCACCCGCAGCACCGCGGGGGTAGTCCCAATGTACAGATAGCCCTTATGAAAAGCCAGGCTGTGCGGGCGTGTCAGGTTGCTGGCGACAGTCACAGCCTTGTCGGCCTTGCCGTCCTTGTCCATGTCAGGCAGGGCGATGACATCGCCTTTCATCTGGCGAGCGATATGAAGCACACCGTCCGGGCTGACAGCCATCAGCCTCCCGCTGACCATGTCGGAGGCGAAGACCGAAACCTTGAAGCCTTCGGGGACTTTCAGGTCGGCTGGCGTCGGCGGATTTTGCGGCGCCGGATTTTGAGCTTGAACGGAAAGAAAGGCGATGCAAATCAAACAGGCGGTCGCCGTAAGAAACGCGCGTCGGGCGGCGAAGCGAATCTTGTTCACTGGAACTGTTCTCCTTGAATTAGCAGGTTGATTTTTGATTTGAATTGGAACGCGTGAGCGCGCAGCGTATCAGCGTTTCGCCACACAATCAATGAAACCGTCCACTAAGTCACACGAAGGGACGCGAAGATTTTCTCTTCTTCTTCGCGGTTCTTTGTGTGGCTTAGTGGACGGGCTCTACTGCAGCAGGCGCTCGACGAGACTGCGCCATTCTTCGTCCAGCGTCTGGCCTGACGGAAAAGCTTCGCCGGCCTGGCGGTACCAATAACGCGCGTTCGATTCGTCGCCTTCCCGGCGATGCAGATAAGCATGAATATGGGAGGCTGTCTTCGTCGAGATGTCCTGAACGATCTCGTGAGCGGCGTCCCAATCGCCACGCTTTTCGCGCCAGAGCGCCGTCAGATAGGGCGATAATCCTTCAGGAGGGTTTTGCTGATTCAGGCTCGTTTCGAATTGGGCGAAAGTCATAACGGGTGAAATGCAAAAGGGAGGGACAGAAAGAGAGGGAGAGGGGGAGACCAGGAGAAGGGGAGATAAAAAGCAAGAACCTCCTGGTCTCCCCCTCTCCCTTTCTCCCCTTCCCCTCCCTTCAGATAAGACTGAACTGAATGGTCAGATCAGATGAAGACTACGGTTTGCGAATTCGGGATCTCAAATTTGGCGCGGCAGCGCGGGTTGGGGCAGAAGAGCATGTCGTCTATTCGAACCAGGTAATCGCGGGCGTTCGCGAACTTGGCCCGGTCTAGATCGCTTGCGCCGCGAGGCAATTCCCTCTTCCTCGAGCGCCGCATCCACCGGATCTGGAATTCGTATGATTGACGGCACTTTGGACACGAATAAGTGGCCGTTTTCGTTTCCTGTTTTTCGTTGTAAAAATCTCTTTCGTCCATAGTAAGCGTAGTTTACACCCAAAACGCCCATTAACCCCAAATCGATTCACACGCGCAAAAGCTTTTAACAATGTCTCGCCCCCAAATCCGTGTCGAGCGGGGGCTCACTTTCTTTATGAAAGGCGCCCGGGAATGTGCTAGGCTTGAGCGCTTTTCACACACCTTGTTCGATCGGAGCGAAGACATGGCGACAGAGGCATCCAGCTTAAATTCAACTGTACTTGATTCTTCTAAGGACACATCCGGCATCGGGGGGCACCCTCGCGGATTGACCACGCTCTTTTTCACCGAGATGTGGGAGCGGTTCAGTTACTACGGAATGCGCGCGCTCCTGATTCTGTATATGACGACGGCGGTGGCGAGCGGCGGACTCGGCTTCGACACGAAAACCGCCGCGGCCATCTATGGCGCTTACACCGGATCGATCTACCTGATGTCCCTCCCGGGCGGATGGTTTGCGGACAATGCGCTGGGAACGCGACGGGCCGTCTTATTTGGCGGGATCATCATTGCGCTCGGACATTTCTCGATGGCCGTTCCGACGACTTATACATTCTTCACAGGGCTGGTATTGATCGTATTAGGCACGGGCTTGCTCAAGCCGAACGCGAGCGCGATCGTAGGTGACCTGTATAGTCCGGAAGACAAGCGGCGCGACGCGGGCTTTTCGATCTTCTACATGGGCATCAACATCGGCGCGGCCACCGCGCCGATCATATGCAGTTTCCTCGGCGAGAAGATCAATTGGCATCTGGGCTTTGGCGCGGCGGGGGTTGGGATGACGCTCGGTGTGATCCAATACGTCATGGGCCGCGATCGATTGGCGCATGTCGGCGCCCCGCCCCGCCAAACCACGGCGGAAACGCGGCGCAAGGCGGTGATTGGAGTCTTATTTATGGCCGCTACCAGCGCGGCGGTGGGACTCCTTTTCTTCGGGCCTGAAATCGTGGTCGCAAACAAGATATGGATTATGATCGGCGCGCTGGCAGTTTTTCTGGGCTGGCTGTTTCTTTTCTTTCTCAAGCCGGAGGAGAAGAAGCCGGTCGGGGTCATCGTGATTCTGTTTTTCTTCTCTATCGTTTTCTGGGCGTCTTATGAGCAGGCCGGGTCGAGTTTCAACCTCTTTGCGCGCGACTTCACCAACCGCTTCGTTTTCGGGCGCGAGTTCCCCGCCGGCTGGTATCAGGCGGTTCCGGCGGTCTCCGTCATTATTCTTGCCCCAATCTTCGCGTGGCTATGGCTGAAAATGGGCGACCGGCAGCCGTCGAGTCCGGTAAAATTCTCGCTCGGCCTTCTGTTCGTCGGACTCGGCGCCGCTGTGATAACCACAGCGGCGCT
>DASUFM010000869.1:0-13282 GCA_036274535.1 Blastocatellia bacterium | reverse complement strand
AGAGAGAACCCACCGGGTCTTTCGTCCCCGAAGTGTGTGGGATCCAGGATGACTACCAAAGCGGTTCCAAGCAACGGCGCCTCCAAAGGCTCCGCCGTTACGATTTACGCCCACTATTCGCTAACTTAATCTCATTGGCCTAAAGGCGGAACTACGAACTAATTTTCTGCTCAGCCGACCAGTCGCAAGCCTTCAGGCAAGGACTCGCCGAAGATTCGGACCGCGTCGTTGCGGCCTGGCGGGACGTATTCACGCAGGCTTTCGATCAGGGCGCCGGTCAATCCGGCTTCATTCAATCTGACCATGGCGTCCCAGCGCGCGTCCGGGTCCAGATCGCGGTGGGCGTCGTTGGTTCGGGCGCCCAACTGGACGACGGCTGAAGCGACGTCGGGCGTGAGTTCGGGCAGGCGGAGCAATGATTTCATCCATTGAGCGGCGACCTCCGCCGGGACGACGCAATTTAGCGGTCCGTACAGCGGAATTCTCGCTCCCAGACGGCCCAAAGACCATAGGAAGCTCTGGTTTGCGGGTTGCTCCCTGATCTTGATCAGCAGTTCTTTGCCTAATGCCACGCGAACCGGCGACGGCAGATGTTCAAGACTGGCCAGCAATCGCCATCCTTCGCGTTCGACCTGTGTATTGAGCCGGCCGCTAAGCTTTTTTCCACCAACGCCAAGCGCGACCTTATGCCTGTGGAAGAGTTCGTTCTGCTGATTGGCGTTCAATCCTCCCGCCACGCGCCGCCACAGGACCAGCCATTCGACCTGGCATTGCAGTTCTCTGGGGAAAGTGAGTCCGGCCATGTAGATTTTGCGCGCCTGCGAGATTCGCCAGTCATCCGCCGGCGCGCCGAAGCCCGGCCGCAGGCAAAAACCGAAAAGGTTCAGCCAGCGCGCTTCATGTCTTGGACTCTTTTTGCGTCCGTCGGCCATTTCCGCCAGCGTGTCGCAGAGCCTGCGAATCACGATCATCGGCCAGGCGTCTTTCCCGTAGCCGAAGACCGCCTCGATCTTGTTGACCAGATTTTGCGGCGTGACGGACTCGTCCTCAACCGCGCCGGCGGATGAGCCGAATACGGCGCGGATTAATCTCTCAGCCTGGGAAATCGCCTCTTCGGAAATTACAGTCTGGGATTCTTCGGCGGCGGTTTCTTCTTCTTCGTATTCAATTTCCGGCTGGGCGCCGCGCAGTTGGAATTGCAGCCGCCAGCGATGGTCGGAATTGAGGGATTCCAGCCAGAGTTCGAGCGTGCCCACTTCGGTGAAGCTGGTGGTCAGGCGCGCCGCCAGTTCCACCTGTCGCGATTTCCTGCCGTAGCGCAGCGTGGTGATCAACGGGGCGTGGCGATGGACTTCATCTTCGTTCAATGCCACGACGGCGCCGTGCGCGTCGTGTCCGGTGGTCGAACTGTAGAGCGTGAACGTGACCGGACGGTTGGCGAGCGCCGCGAATTCCCTGCCTTCCAGGTTGAGCGTGGTTCCCTCTTCGGTCCCGCGCGGCAGCGCGCAGACGGCCTGGATCCGGCCCTCCGTGGCGCGCTCCCCTGTCTGAACGCCCACATAATAAGCCCTGGCGCTGCCGCCGCTGACGCGCAGGCCCCCGCTCTTCCTGACATGGCCGTAATAGGCCGCGCCGATGGCGACCGCGCTCTCCGGCGATTCGTTGCTCAACACCTTCGGCTGCCATGGCTTCCCTTTCCTGCGAAACCAGTTCGCGACGGTCTCGACTACCCGTTCGCGCGTGACAGCCGGCGCGAAGAACCCGCCGTTGAAGAGTATGGCGTCCGGACGGACGATTGCGGATTGCGGATTGCGGATTGCGGATTGTTTTTCGCATGACGTCGCGATTGTTTTTACCTTGTCGTTTGACAACTGCGAATCCGCAATCCGCAATCCGCAATCCGCAATCGTCAGAAACGCCGCCAGATGTTTTGTTATCGCCGGTTCATTGGCGTAAGGAAGGCCGAGTTCGCGGAGGCCGGATCGGCGTTCGCGCGCGGGCAGGTCGCCGGGCTCGGTGAGCGGGAGGAAACCATCGATCAGGGCTTCTTCGACTTCCTGTCTTGTGAGTTCCGAACTGAGCGTTCCGCCCACGACCGCCCGCCCGCCGCCGAGAATGTTGACTGGAACGCGTTTGAGGCGGCCGTCGCTGAGCAGTTTCTCTTTCGCGTCGCAGCATTGCCGCCGCAAGGCGTTCTGCTGGCGCAGGCTCAATTTCGGATTGCCAAGTTTCTCCATCACACGGCGAGCCAGGGCCAGGTCAACGTTATCGCCTCCGAGCAACAGATGCTCGCCGATTGCGGTGCGCTCGAATTTGATCTCGCCGTCCACAATCTGCACGCGGATCAGGCTGAAATCGGTAGTGCCTCCGCCGACGTCGCAGATCAGAACCAGATCGGCGTCTTTCACATATCTCTTGAGAGACCGCCGGCGCGTCACGATCCATGCGTAAAAGGCCGCGAGCGGCTCTTCGAGCAGGGTCAATTTTTGAAAACCGGCGTCGCGCGCCGCTTTGACGGTCAGTTCGCGCGCCTCTTCGTCAAACGAGGCGGGCACTGTCAAAACCATATCCTGCCGCTCGAAGCGCAATTCATCGTCTCCGCCCGCCATCGTGTTATTCCATGCGTCGCGCAAATGGGCGAGATAACGAGTCGAGGCTTCGACGGGCGAACAGGTTTGTTCAGTATGCTCCGCGCCCCACGGCAAAATCCGCGCCGTCCGATCGACCGCGTCATGGCAGAGCCAGGACTTGGCCGATGTGACCTGACGTCCGGGCGTGAGCGCGCCCTGTTCGCGGGCGAAAACGCCTACTACGGCGTCCGGCCGCTCTTCCCAGGGCAATCGCAGGCTGTCGCGCGCGTCCTGCTCGTTCACGAAATAAAGGAACGAAGGCAGCGTAGGGATCGGTCCGACTTCCCCTTCGGCGATGATCTGCGGAATGTTGAAGACGTGAATCGGCGGCGTGTCGCCGGTTATTGGCTCCTGAGTGTCAACGTATGCGACGGCTGAATTGGTCGTGCCGAGGTCAATCCCGATTAGATAGCGGCTTGATACTTCCATGCGCTGCTGAATCAAACTAGCCACAGAGACACAGAGGCACAGAGAAACAGCGACGGAGAAACAGAGACTCTGCCATTCCGTCCCTCTCTCTATCTCTGTGTCTCTGTGCCTCTGTGGCCAACAATTCCTAAGACTCTTCCTTCTCCCGAATATTGAATTCCAGCTTCCATCGCTGCTGCCCGTCGCGCGAGACGCACCAGAGTTCGAGGGTGCCGACCTCCGTGACGCGGCTCTCCAATCGCACCGGCAGCACGGTGTCTTCCTGCCCGTCGACTTTGAGCGTCACTTCGAGCGGGCTTATCTCTTGAATTTCATCGGCGGCCCAGTCTTCAATCATTCCGCCGATCTGATCCTGTTTGCGAATGGTCGAACTCAGGAATCGGAATTCCGCCGGTTCCCCGACGACGAGGCCGAATTCGCGGTCGGGAATTTTAGCCTCAGTTCCCTCTTCCATTCCGAAAGGAACAACGCAGAGCGCTTTGAGCGGAGCGGGCAGTCCCGGGACGGCGGGCATCGCGCTTTCGACGCCTATGTAGTAAGCGCGCGGAGAGCCGCTGCGTATGCGAACGCCTTTGCCGCCGCGCGCGCGACCATAATAAGCCGCGCCGCGAGCCACAGCGTGATCGAGGTCAGGCGCGTCCAGGACTTCTTTCGCGCCGAGCGGCTCTAAGCCTTCGGCGACCAGCCAGTTGTTTAGCGTCTCGACCAGCCGATCGCGCAGCAGCGAGGCTTTCATCACGCCGCCGTTGAAAAGAATGTGCGTCGGGCAGGTGAATCCGCTCTTGCCGCGCCTGATCGCGGCCGCGTCCGGGTTGTTAGAGGACTGTTGCGAGAGAAAACGCGCAAGGTGTTTGGTGACCGCGGGATCGGCCGCGTAGGGCAGTCCGAGTTCCTGAAAACCTATGCGCCGCTGCCGCGCCGGCATCTCGGTATTCGCGACGAGCGGGAAGAAACCTTCGACCAGCGCCTGCTCGACGTCTTCGCGCAGCAGCTCCGTCTTGATGGTCCCGCCGACCAGTTTCGTGCCTTTGCCTAGAACGGTGATCGGATGCTTCCTGGCCCTGGGCTCCGCGAAGAGCTTTTCTTTCGCGATTCGCGCCTGATGCCAGAGCGATTGCAGTTGCCAGGTGTCTATGCGATGGCCGTCGTCTTCGAGTCGCTGCTGCAACAGTCTCGCGAGCGACAAATCCATATTATCGCCGCCCAGCAATATGTGATCGCCCACCGCGACGCGGCGCAGCGCCAGTTCCCCGTTTTCTTCCGAGACGGTGATCAGACTGAAATCAGTCGTGCCTCCGCCCACGTCGCAAACCAGAATCAGGTCGCCGACCTTGACGCGTTTGCGCCAGGCGTCGCCATGTGTCTCGAGCCAGGCGTAAAAAGCGGCCTGCGGCTCTTCCAGAAGCGTGACACGGCGCAATCCGGCCTGCTCGGCGGCGCGCAACGTCAGTTCGCGCGCCTCTTCATCGAAGGACGCTGGAACGGTCAGGAAGATATTCTGCTCGCTGAGCGCAAGCTCCGGCGCTTTTTTCGCCATCCGGTTGTCCCAGGCGTTGCGAAGGTATTCCAGATAGCGCGCCGAAGCCTCAACCGGAGAGAGTTTCGGGACTTCGTCCGGCGATTGCCAGGGCAGTATCGGAGCGGCGCGATTGATCGCGGCGTATGAGAGCCAGGACTTGGCCGACGAGACCAGTCGCGCCGGATTCTCAGCGCCTCTTTTGCGCGCCAGTTCGCCGACCACGAACATCGGATTGCGCTCCCATGGCAGATTCAGACTGCCCTTCGGAAAATCCATTTCGCCGGGAACGAAGAGAAACGAAGGCAGCAATGAGCGATCTTCCACTTCGCCGGGATTCGTAAGTTGAGGTACGCCGCTAACCTCTATGCGCCCGGTCTCTTCCGGCGCCGTATTATCCACATAAGCCAGGGCCGAATTGGTCGTGCCCAGATCAATACCAACTATATATCGCGTATCCAAATTTTCCCTCCGGGAGTGGGGAGTGGGGAGTGGGGATAGGAAATCACGTCTCTTTCCTATTTCCCACTCCCCACTCCCTACTCCCCCTACATAATTTCCACTTCGGCCGGCGCGATGATCGAGCGACCGTTGTTCTCGGGCAGCGGCGGCAGTTCCACTCGCGCGACTCGCCATCCACGATGGCGCAACAGTCCTCGCAGCGGCGGATGGCCTGTGACGTTACCGATCAACTTGATCGCCGCCGGATCAAAGCCCGACTCAACGGTCACCGGTTGCCCTTCTTCGGAGTCGATCACCGGTTCGAGCCTTAAGTAATGATCAATCGCCTTCCGGCAACTTTCATGCACGTCGCGCGCGGCGGCGCCGATCTGCGCGTCCTTATATGGCGCGATGTCTTCGGTGATGAAATCTATCAACCGCCCGTCGCGCTGCAGAATCGCCAGCATCTGCACGGCCCGGTCCGATGACTCAGGCGCCACTGGCGCTACTGGCGGCGCTTCAACTTCCGGCGTCCATTCAGAAGGCGACAGGGGGCGCGCCAACTCCGGAACGAGCTCCGGCGCTATCTCATACGGAATTTCCCCTCTTAAAAGCACCGAGAAGAAACACCGAAAGGCGTATAAAACACGTTTTCCGAATCCCATATTCCGCACCTCTAAGGATTACCCCCGGGAGCGCAGGCATCCTTGCCTGCGAATACCATCACTCCCATACGTCCAAGGATTAGGCAGAGCTGAACTGATTCACTACACACTGAATCCCTATGCTACGGGCCATCAGAGGCTTTAGCAATGGGGGCAATAATTCGATTTTTATCATCAAATTACGTTCCAATAATCCCGAATATGCTCTGAAATGTTGGCGGGCGACTAAAAAGTCGAAGCCTGAAGAACTGAGAGGGCGAAGTGGTGATGTGGTGAAGGGGCGATGCGCTCGCTAAAGGCTCTCATTAAACATTGGACTATAAATTGCGTCATTATTTAATAGGCGGATTGGAAGGCTTCTCAGTATACATTCTCAGCGCCGCGGGCATTATGCGAATGCTATCATTAAATCGATTGGCGTCTTACGGCATAGCGATCTTGATCGTAGATCAAATTCGCTCCGTTTTCTTCGGAGTATTATGGCTGTTCTTCAGCCGAGTCATTAAATGGCTCAGATGGAGTGTCGGGGCCGAGAGGAAGACCAGTGAGCGCTTTCGCTTGCCGGTTGATGGCGTCAAGGATTACGCCATCTTTATGCTCAACGCGAAGGGCCGGGTAGTCAATTGGAACCACGGCGCCGAGCGGATAACGGGGTATCTGGCGAATGAGATCATCGGGCGTGATTTTTCAGTCTTCTACACACCGGAAGATATCGAGAACGGCAAGCCGCAACGCGCCCTCGAGATTGCGGCCGCCGAGGGACTCTACGAAGAGAGCGGCTGGCAGGCGCGCAGGGATGGTTCGCGTTACTGGACCAGCGGAGTCATCGCCGCGAAGTATGATGATAGAGAGCGGCTGCGCGGTTTCACAGTAATTACACGCGACGAATCCGAGCGCAAGAGGATGGAGGAGGAGACCCGTTTCTTCGACAGCCTGAATCAGACGGTGTATCAACTGGCCGCCCCGGAGGAAATCATGGCCGTCGCCAGCCGGATGCTGGGTGAATATTTGGGCGTGGACCGCTGCGCGTACGCCGAGATCGAGTCGAATGAAAAGCATCTGCGCGTTAAAAGCGAGCACACCCGCGGCGACATCCCCAGCATCGTGGGCAGGTTCAGCGTGGGCGATCTAGGTCCCCTGGCGCTACGGGCGATGCGCACGGATCGCCCATTCGTGGTTAATGACGTCGAAGCCGAAGCGCCGGCGGGAAGCGAAATCTCAGCCTATCGGCGGGCGAAGATCCGAGCCTTGATTTGCATCCCGTTGAAGAAGAACGGGCATTATGAGGCGATGGCGGTTGTCAGCCAGAAGACGCCGCGCCAGTGGCAGCCCCGTGAGATCGAACTTGCATCGAAAGTAGCAAACCGTTGCTGGGAGTCGGTCCAGTTGGCCAGGGCGGTAAAAAGTCTGAGAGAAAGCGATGAGCGTTATCGCGCTTTTATCGCGAACAGTTCGGAAGCGATCTGGCGCATCGAACTCGAACAACCGATTCCAGTCAATCTGTCTGAAGAAGAGCAGATTGAGATGATGTTCAAATACGCTTACCTGGCCGAATGCAACGACGCGATGGCGCGGATGTACGGTTACAAGACCGCCGATCAGATCGTGGGCGCTCGGATCAGCGACTTGATCGTCAGGTCAGATCCGCGAAATATCGACCAAATTCGCGCCTTCAGGCGCGCCGGTTACAACATTACGGACTCCGAATCAAGCGAGGTCGATCGATATGGAAACACGAAATACTTCCTGAACAATTTGATCGGCATCCTGGAGAATGGAGCCGTTGTCCGCGCGTGGGGAACACAGCGTGACATCACCACGTTGAAGAGGGTCGAAGAGGCGGCGCGCGAAAGCGAAGAGCGGCTGCGGCGCATCCTGGAAGCCACTCAGGACTCGATCTGGGAGATCGATCTCAAGACAAACCGGTTGTGGTGGAGCGAACGGGCGAAACCACTATTCTGGCGCCCCTTCGGAGATCGGCCCCCCGATCTGAAAGATTGGTACGACCGCATCCATCCAGATGACGTGGAGCGAGTCATGGACCGGTTTGAAAAGTTCCTGCGCAATGAGGAGAGCGTCTGGTCGGACGAATACAGATTTCGCCGCGCCGACGGTTCCTATGTTTATATCTTCGATCAGGGCCGGAAGTTTTATGATGATAGCGGAACGCCGATCCTGATAGCCGGCGCGATGACCGATATAACCGAGCGCAAACTGGCTGAGGAAGCGCTGAGCGAGAGCGAGGAGCAGGCCCGCCGCCAGCTGTCATACGTCGAGGCGATCTATGCCACAGCCCCGGTCGGCCTCTGTTTCCTGGACTCCAATTTGCGATTCCTCCGCATCAACGATGTTCTGGCGGGGGTCGGCGGTAAATCAGTGGAGGAGCACCTGGGACGCACGCTGCGCGAGGTCGTGCCGGAGGTGAGCGACGCGGTCGAGTCGGACTTGCGGCGTGTGATTGAGACTGGCGAGCCGGCGTTGAACGTCGAACAGCGCATTGTGATGTCAACCCAGCCGGGCGTTGTCCGCCATTTCATCTCCAGCTTTTTCCCGATCAAGAATGGTGGAGGGCGGGTCCTCGGCGTCAATGTGGTCGTGATGGAGATCACCCGGCGCAAAAAGATCGAAGAGGAACTCGAACGGCTTCTGAGGCAGGAGAAGGCGGCGCGCGAAGAAGCCCAGGAGGCGAACCGGCTGAAAGACGAATTTCTGGCCACCATCTCGCATGAACTGCGCACGCCGCTCACTTCAATCCTGGGTTGGACGCGCCTGCTTGCCGGCGGCAGACTGACCACGCCGCAAGCGCGCCACGCCCTGGAGGTGATAGCGCAGAGCGCGCAATCGCAAACCCAGTTGATCGAGGACATCCTCGACACCTCGCGGATCATCACCGGCCGCTTCAAGATCGAGGCCCAGCCGGTCGCTATTGAACACATCTTTCACTCCGCCATCGATGTCATCCGGCCCAGCGCCGAAGCGAAAGGGATTGCCTTGAGGGAGGTGGTTGACGCGCCGGATGGCGTGGTCCTCGGCGACGCCAACCGCTTGCAGCAGGCCGTCTGGAATCTGCTCTCGAACGCCGTCAAGTTCACGAGCGAAGGCGGCCGCGTTGAAGCCCGGCTCGGTCGCGCCGAAGGCCAGATCGAGATCGAGGTCAAGGACACCGGCATAGGCATTGAGCCCAAATTCCTGCCTTATGTCTTCGATCAGTTCCGCCAGGCCAACAGCACATCCACACGCGAGCATGGCGGCCTGGGCATCGGCCTGGCCATCGTGCGACATATCGTCGAGATGCACGGCGGCGGCGTATCGGCTTCAAGCCCCGGCATGGATCGGGGGGCGACGTTCAGGATCAGACTACCGATGATTTCAACGCCGCGACCGGAAGGCCCGGATGCGGAACCCGCGCCGGCCCCGGCGATAGAGCCGAAGATATTAGATGAGAACCACAGGCTGGATGGAGTGCGCGTGCTGCTGGTGGAAGACGATTCGGAGACTCTTGACATGCTCAAATTCATTTTTCAGAAGTCGGGGGCGGAAGTGATCGCCGCAACTTCGGTGGATGAGGCGCTGGACGCGTTAGACCGATTCAAGCCTGACGCTCTGGTCTCTGATATCTGGACGCCGGATCGGGATGGATATGCTTTGATATATGAGGTGCGCTCGCGCGAGTCTGAACGGGGCGGCAAAATCCCCGCCGTCGCGGTCACCGCCTCTGCCGGAGCCGAAGACCGAGTACGCGTTCTGCTGGCCGGCTTCCAGATGCACGTCGCCAAACCGATCGATCCCAACGATCTGATCGCCGTGGTGGCAAGTCTGACGGGGCGTGTTTATTGCTAGGGGGGCGACGATTCGGCTTCGAAACGTGAACCGCGCATCTTCATCCCCCCATCACCTTAATCTGTACTCAATTGCCTACGGTGGGCGACGGCGATGGCGTTGGCTGTGGCGCCGGCAGCGGCCTGGTTTCAATGGCCCCCGCGCCTTCTTTCAAGACATAGAGCTGATTGGCGGTGAGGTCGGTCAATTTGTCAACTTTTCCGCTGGGCCATTCGATTTCGACGCGAGCGATCTTGTCGTTGCGGTTCAGGCCGAAAGTCAGCGGCAATTCGCTCTGCGAGCAGTAACTAGACCCGCTGTGCGCGGTCTGCCATTGTTTTGATCCGTCGGCCAGAGTGATGGTGATCTTCGCGCCTATGCCGTCGCGGTTCGATTTATCGCCTACGGTTTTGAACCGGACGAAGCGCGCCTGATTTCCGTTGTCGTTGCGCAGCAGATAGGCCGGGCCGCCGTTGGTCGTCAGCAGAATGTCCAGATCGCCGTCGTTGTCGTAATCGCCGTAAGCCGCGCCGCGCCCGACCACGGCTCTCTGGAACGGGCGGCCCGCGCGGGCCGTCGTTTCGGTGAATCTGGCCTTACCTTCATTGCGGAAAATCTGAGGTTTCATCGCATAGGTTATCTTCGGCTGAACTTTATTAATGTCGTCGGCGACGTGGCCGTTGGACATGAAGAAGTCCGGCCTGCCGTCCAGATCGTAATCGAAAAAGAACAGGCCGAAAGTCAGAGACAACAGCGTCGCCGGCCCGACGTTTGATGAAGGCGCCTGATCAATGAACAACCCCTTGCCCTGACTGCGGAAGACGGCCAGCATGTCATTCGAGAAGTTTCCGACGATGATGCTCGGATTGCCCGATCCGTCAATGTCCGCGAAGTCCGTCCCCATCCCGCCGCGCGCTTTCCCTTCTTCGCTGAGCGCCACGCCCGCGGCCAGCGCCGATTCAGTGAACGTTCCCTTGCCGCCGTTGTTTTTGTAAAGCTTGTTCGGCTGAGTGTCGTTGGCGACGAAGATGTCCGGCCAGCCGTCACGGTCGTAATCGACAATCGCCACGCCGAGCGATTTGCCCGTAGGATCGAGCAGCCCGGCCTTCTCGGTCACGTCTACAAACTTCCCGCCGACGTTGTGATAGAGCCGCGAACTCTGGCCCTTGTATTTCTCCGGCGTGCAGTAACTCTTGTTGACGTTGTCGAGCGCGCAAAAGACGTCCTTTTCAGCGGACCATTCAACATAGTTGCACAGGAACAGATCGAGCCGCCCGTCCTTGTCGTAATCGAAGAAGGCCGCCGACGAAGAGAAATATCCCGGCGACGTCAGACCGGCCTTCGCAGTCACATCGATAAACTTCCCGGCGCCGTTGTTGCGAAAGAGCCGGCTCTGGCCGAGCGCCGTCACGAAAATATCCACGAAGCCGTCGTTGTCATAATCGCCCACGGCCACGCCCTGCCCGTAAATAGATTTTGCCAAACCGGCGGCCTTCGTGACGTCGGTGAAAGTCCCGTTCTGATTGTTGTGATAGAGCGCCATCACGGAATTGATCTTCTTCGGCGCGTCAGCGAAGCTGTTTGAATTGACCAGCAGGACGTCCTGCCATCCGTCGTTGTCGTAATCGAGAAAGGCGCAGCCCGAACCGTTCGTCTCCGGCAGATACTTTTTGCCGAAGGCCCCGTTGTTGTGCCTGAAGCGAATACCGGCCTGAGACGTCACATCAGTGAATGTCACTTCGGCGAATCTGGCCGGCAACGGCGGCAGCGTCGGAGACGGAGACGGAGACGGAGACACCGAAGCCTCAGGCGTCGGCGCCGCGGCCCTCGCCGCAGCGTCCGGCGCCGAGCCGGCGTTCTCATTCGAGGATTTATTTTGGCAGGCGGATGTGAAAAGGACCGCTGAAATCGCGAGCAGTAAGGTAAATCGAGAAATCATTTTAAACTGAGTCATTACGGAGCGGACTTGTGTTTCCTGACCCATTCACGAAATGCGCGCTTTGTCTGATTGAACTCCTCAATGTAATCTTGATTCATATAGGAGTTCAGGTCTGACGGCTTCAGGAAAGAAAACAAGCCGCTGGTTGCAATTTCGACATATTCTCCCTCGACAAGGCCATAAAAACGAATTGCGCCTTTCCGGTATCGCCAGAACTCGGGGACGCCGAGCCCCGCGTATATGTCAAACTTGTTTTGAGAATAGTGGGAAACGTCAATTTCAATTACCAGATCAGGTGGAGGATGGATATTGAGATCGATCTCGCGTTTGTTCCTGATGAGTTCGCAATTCGTGATATAAAAACTTTCATCAGGTTCAGCGCCCTGGGAATTTTTCTTTTTCTTCCAGGTGGTTGATCCCAATCTGACCAGCCCCATGTCCAGCTCTTCCGTCAGAATCTCAACCAGCGATCCCAGAATGCTTTTGCGATACTCGTGCCTTTCCGAGGGAGACATAATCTCCAGCCTTCCTTTGTCATAACTGATTCGATAATGACTATTGTCGGAAAATTCGCGCAGCAACTCTTCATAATCATCCCAGGTAACATCCTCGAAGATGAGCGCGCTGCCGGCGGACATTTTTCCGATGGCCTCGATATATTCGGCTGCTTGTGAAGTCAACATGGGCACGACAAATCACCTCATTAATCCCAAACGCTGAATTTATTGCCTCTTTACAATAACATCTCAGCATCCCCATTTTCCATCGAATCAAAACTCAGGTTGCGGGCCTTAGATGTTAGAAGGCGCCTGCTTTCTCCTGTTCCAAAAGATTTCAAATGCGATCGCGACCGGGCCGACGATCGTCAGCGCGTAATACGGCGCGTGAATATTTTCGGCCGATCGCAGGACCGATTCCATCGCGGCCACCAGGACCGCCACCAGGCATTGAGCCCATTTCGGTTTCACCGTCGTTTTCGGATCGGTGATCATAAAAAAGATGAAGAGCTGATACATCGGCCCGGTGATCGGCGCGATCTCGGACTGGAAAGGATGGCCGTTGAGCAGGCTTCGCAACGCAGCGAAGGCGAAGAAAGAGAGCACGTATGTCGCCGTGATGTGGAACCGCTTCACGCGCCACGTGATCAGCGCGCCCAGCGTCCACACGATCAGCAACGGCCATTGATTGTTGCCCCATTGAATGCTGAGCGTCGAAAAATCCTGCGGCGCCAGCAACAGCAACACGCAGATGGCGAAGTTCGACGGATTCCACAGGTGGCGTCCATTCCAGCGAATCACATACTTCGATGTTATAGAAATGGCGCTGCACAGCGCAAAGGGCCAGAACGCGGGCGAACGGGTCAGAATGCCGACGCTGATGCCTGTAATGTATGAGCTGGCCAGATGCGGGAATTTGCCGATGGACAATCGTCCCAACACGAGTTCACACAGCATGGCCGCGGCGATGGCCAGAGCCGTTCGAGTGAAGCTTTCAAGCAAACCGTACGAAATCTGGCCCACCAGCAGAATCGTAGAGATCAGCAGCGGAGGCAAATAACGATTCTCGGGACTGAAGAATCGCGACAGCGCGGACGGCGGTTTGGATTGTGTGATTTGCGAAGACGGCGTGGCTGCGGCCTCGGCGGCCATGCTGGTTCCTGTGACGGTTTCAGGCATAACTTCATGCCTCCTTCAGTTTATGGATTTTGTTGATCTCCGGGGCGTTGATGATCTGGATTTTACCCGACGGCCAGCGAATCTCCACGCGGTCAACGCTGGCGTTTTTTCCGAGGCCGAAATGCAGCCGCCGCTGGTTCTGCGCGCAGAATCCGCTGCCGCCGGTC
>DASUFM010000868.1:0-14048 GCA_036274535.1 Blastocatellia bacterium | reverse complement strand
AGGCTACCTCCCTTACTCTGTTCCGCGTCGTTGATCACGCCCTGGTTAAAGCCGGAGATCGGTTGCAGTGATCCATGCATTGCGCCGGCTTCCAGGCGCAAGCCGCCGGGACGATCGCCGATAAACTCGAATCCCAGAGTCGCGGAAAGAATCTGGTGTTTGCGGCGGTCGAGTCCGAAGAAATTACTCCATCCGACGACACTGCTCCCATTCATCGCGGCCAGCGAGAAATCGACATGTTTGCCCATTGGAATCGAGAGAGTGGCGCCGCGGCTCCCGAAACTGTTGATCAAATGCCGGTTGGCGCCGAACGTAACGTGGCCGACCTGCAATTTGGTCTTGCTCAATTGAAATTGCATCAGGTAACTCGAAAGGTCCACATTCGGAGCCTTGTCGCCGAGGCTGGAGAAGCGCAGAGCCTCTTTCTGAAAACTGGATCCGACCAGATCGAATTGCATCTGGTTACCGAACCAGTTGTTCGTCATTTCCGATTTCAGGCTCGCCTGCATTGTCATGTCGCTGAAGGTCGGCCTTTCCGGGCGATTGGATTCCGGAAAGTGGCGCTCGGCCATTTGCGATTTCACGCCCAGCGTCAGCGACGGCGTGAACAGGTATTTGTTCGCTGACGCTGGTTTTGCGGCGTCGGCCGAGGACGTCTTCGCCGGCGCGCCATCCTCCGGCGCCGGCGCCTTTACACGAAGCGTCAATTGCGTCACTTCACGCCACTCGTCGGACAGTGTGACCAGAAAGACTCTGACCGGGGATTCGCCGGCTGGCAAAGGGAGGATTCGGGGGAAATAACTCAAACCCTCGCCGGCCGGCGTAAGAAGGTTGGTGATGTCCATATCTCCGATCAGGACCGCCAGCCGCCCTTCCGTTACCTGCAGCGGACGACTTGGAGTAAAGATCAGAGTAAAAGTCGGATCGACCTCCTGATCCGTCAGGTTGCTCGTTACCTTCAGTTCCTGTGGCGGCGCGGACTGTGGCGGCGCGCCAGGGGCTCGCTCCGCAGCCGGCGCCGCGAGCGCCAGCGCCGTCGCGAGAAAAACGAATTTAATGAGGGCGACGCTTCGTCGTAATGAAGTGTTCAGGGTTCCGTAACTCATAAACATCCAGCCTCGGTGAGTAAAAGCTTTGTGGAACGGATTTATCATTGAGCGAGGATACGAAGTCATCGGCTATTGGCTATCGGATATTGAATATTGAATGGCGGGGAAGAAGCGTTCTCTCCTGTATGACAATAGCCAATACCCAATAACCAATGCCCGATCACGCCACACTGTGGTCGAAGAGCGCCTTATTGCGGCGGAATATAGAAGCCTTTCGAGCCGTCCCCATACGTTCTGTTGTCGGTGCACGTAGTATTGGAGACGTTCGGCTGATTGGGGGTCTGGACCAGGCCCGACCAGTTGGCGCCCGCGGTCTTCGGCAAATATTTGTAGACCAGTTGGATGCTGGTCACGCTCCTGCCGTCGGCGTCGGGCAGGTTGTCGCCGGTGGTAATGCAAGTCTGACCATATCTGCAATCATTGGTTGTGTGAACGAGTTCGGTGTGATCCCCGACGCCTGTCAGATGATAGCTGACCTTCTCGATACGGATCGTCGCCTGGTCACTGCGGTTGTTCGTGAACTTGAACTTCACATTTTTGCAGGCCTTGGCGCCGAGTTGAGGCGCCGCCGGTATGGCGACCGGATTGGCGTGGACGTCGGATTTGAGTTTCGGAAGCGCTATCGTAAGCGCGCCCAGTACGAGTGTCGTTGCGACTGCCAGGGTAATCTTTCTCATCGCGTTGCTCCTTTGTATAGAGTTGTCAAAAGTTATTGCCGAGCGGGGGGGCTTCGGCTTTCTTCTTCAACCTCTACTGGCGAGCGGCGCGAAAACATGTCGCGTTTATTTTTCTGTTTTTGGTGTCGTCACAACTCAGGGACAGCCACAGAGACACAGAGACACAGAGAGAGAAAGACGGAGAGATCGCATTGCCCCAATCTATTTCTCTGTGTCTCTGTGTCTCTGTGGTTGTTTATCTCTTGAAAACCCGGAAGGAGTAGTTGTTGATCTCTTCGGTTTCACGATCCGGAGTCGTGATCGAGAGCGTCAGGATGTAATCGTTCAAAGGGAGTTTATCGGCGGGAACGTCGACGGTGATCACGCCTGATTTTTGTTTGATCGACCGCCTTTTCCAGATTGGAGGCCCGCCGACCGCGCGGATGGTCGCATGAAATCGGCGCGTATCGTTCTTATCGATCTTAATTTGAAGTCTGACCAGGTCGGTCCCGGGCGGGATTGTAATTTGTTGCAGATCCGATCCCACGCCGCGCGGGTCCAGTGACGACCTCAGCAGGAATGGGAAGATCGACGGAAGGGTCAGAGAGGGGCCTTGTGAGCCATGTGAAATGGATTCCAGCAGGCGGTCGATTTGGGATTTCAAATTGCGGCTCTGCTCGCGCTCGACCGCTAATTGATCCGAGATATCGCGTTCGCGCCGCTGTTGATCGGAGAGCTGCGCTTGAACCCTTTCAACCGCGCCGTTCAGACGCGATCTTTCCAGGAGCAGCCACGAGAGAAGCGACAACAACAGCAGGAACGCCGCGGCCGGCGCGAGAAACCGCGGCCTTAGTATGGCGCTCAGCGTCTCCATCAACCGGCCTGGCGCCCTGCTCGGCGCGGGGCTGCTTTCGATGGTGGCCTGCCGATCCGCGGCCTCGAGCAGTTTTCTGGCGAGCCTGACTCGCTCGCGGTGTTTCGGCGATCGCAGGTAATTCCGTTCGAAAAGCTCTCGCTGGCCGCGCGGCAATCGGCCTCGCGCGTAACGGTCGACGAGGTCGTTCTCGGCCGCCCAGACTTCTTCAAGCTTCTCCGGGTCGGCGAAATATTCCTGCTCGACGGCCATCTGTTCAGTTTCGGACAGATCGCCGAGCAGATAGCGAGCCATTCGCTCATCCTGTTCGGCAGTTGATTGCATTTTATAATCGCCGGATCAAACCAGATTGAGTAACAGGATCGAAAACCGTGACTTCATACGAGCTTTCACCTACATCTGGTGAATTGAATCGATCCATGTCGTCGCAATTTCAATTTTTTTTCAAGCAACCGTTAACGCACTCTTCAAGCCGGTTGCGAATCCTCTGGGCGCGGCTGCGCAGCGCATTGAGCGGGATGCCCAGGCGCTCAGCCATCGCCAGTCGCCGGTTGATCTTATCGCGTTTCTCGTCGACGTAATATTGCAGGATCAATTGCCGGCTTTCAACCGGCAATTGTTTCAGGCATTGCTCGAAACAATCCTGCTTTTCGTCTCTTTCTTCAGGTTCTGGAGCGACGAGCGCGGCCGGCGGCAGTTCTTCAAAGTCCGCCCTTTTGCTCTCCGGGCTTTTCAATTTTTCGAGCAGGACCAGCCGGGCTACGCCATGGCAATATGTAGGGATGTCGCGTATGGTTTGCCCCTCTTCAATTTTGCGGATGACGCGATTGATCGTCTCGTCGGCGCATTCTTCCGGGAAATGCGCGCCGCGCCAGTCGAAAAACTTCATCAACGTCAGGCGCAGGCTCTCATACTTTTCCCCGGCGCGATCGGAGTCCGGATCGAGGCAGGCCAGAAACCCGGCCAGCGCCCCCGCGCTCAGTGTCCATTCCGATTTGGAGACCGATACTCCGTCCATACTAATCTCGATTGATCCAATCGGGAAAACGCGGAAATCGCGGAAATAACGGGACACGCTGACTCCGCGCCCTTCCGTATGTCCCATTATTTCCGCGATTTCCGCGTTTTCAAAAGTCGCCGTTCAAATGGTATTAGCGTTGATATTGCGTGGCAAGAAGAAATGTGAAATTCATGGCTTATCTATCGCTCCTGTTCTCGCGCGGCATATTGCAAAACAGCGCTCCCTGCTCGATCGCGTCATCGAGAGCTTTGTGTGTATGCGGCAGGTTGTCGAACCATCTCCTCGGCATATTCTTTTTGACAGTGTCGCGGAAATCGATCTTGAGGATCGCCATCGCATAAGTCTTGATGTCGAGCGCTGAATGAGAGAAGGGGTTTTCGCCGGTGAAGCGGTTCAGGTACCAGCACACGAGTGCTGACGTAAACTTCACTCATCATCCTTGCCCCAATTGGCCAGTTGCGCGAAAGGGTTGTTGAATGCGACCTTCGCGGGTCTCTGGGGCTTTTTCTGGTCGTCGCGGCGTTTCTGATCTTTAGCCGGCGCCGGCCCGCGGTTCGGCTGGCGATTCGGGCCGCGATCCTGTCTGCGGTCATGGCCGGGTTGAGCCGCTTTTTCGCCCTGCTGTTTGCGCGCGGCGGCGCCGTCGCCCTTACTCTCAGCTTTCCCCTCCGGTCTCCCTTCGCTCTTCCCCTCACTTTTCATGGACAAGGCGATCTGGTTCTTCTCCAGGTTGACCTCGATCACGCGCACCGTGACGCGGTCGCCGGGGCTGACCACGTCGCGAGGGTCTTTGACGAAGCGGTCGCTGAGCCGCGAGATGTGAACGAGTCCGTCCTGATGCACGCCGATGTCGACGAAGGCGCCGAAATTGGTCACGTTGGTGACGATGCCCGGGCAGGTCATTCCGGGCTTGAGATCTTTGATCTCGTGAATGTCCTCGCGATAGGCGAAAGCCGAAAACTCTTCACGCGGGTCGCGTCCGGGTTTGGCGAGTTCGGTGATGATGTCCACGAACGTGAATTCGCCGACCTCCGATTTGAATTCTTCGGACTGCCTGACCAGATCAACGCCTGGGCCGGTCAGGTCGGCCACGTTCTTTCCGAGCCTTTCGGCCAGCGTTTCGAGCGCCGGGTAGCGTTCAGGATGTACGCCGGTGTTGTCCAGCGCGTGCCCGCCGTTCGGAATGCGCAGGAAGCCGGCCGATTGCTCGAACATCTTTTTGCTGAATCGCGGGATGTCGAGCAGTTGCTGGCGCGAAGTGAAAAGGCCGTTGGCCGCGCGAGTCTCGACGATCTTTTTGGCCATCGCCGGACCGATGCCCGAGACATGTTCGAGCAGATGATATGACGCCGTGTTGAGGTTCACGCCGACGGCGTTGACGCAGGAATCGACCACCAGGTCGAGCGATTTTTTGAGCGCCGGCTGCGAAACGTCGTGCTGATACTGCCCCACGCCGATACTCTTCGGATCGATTTTTACGAGTTCGGCCAGCGGATCCTGCAGCCGGCGGGCGATGGAAATCGCCCCGCGCACGGTGACGTCGAGTTCGGGGAACTCTTCGCGGGCGGCGGCGCTGGCGCTGTAAACGCTCGCGCCCGATTCGTTGACCATGACCACCGGAACGTTCAGCCCCATGTCTCTCAACGCGTCGCGTATGAAGCCTTCGGTCTCGCGGCCGGCCGTGCCGTTGCCGACGGCGATGGCGCGGATGCTGGCGTTTTGCAGCACCGCTTCGAGCATCTTCTTCGCGTTTTCCTGGTCGTTTTTCGACTGCAGGTACATCACGTTGCTGGCCAGGAATTTCCCCGAATCGTCGACGACGGCCAGCTTGCATCCGGTTCGTATGCCGGGATCGACGCCGAGCACGGCCTTCGACCCGAAAGGCGACGCGAGCAGCAGCTTCCTGACGTTTTCGGCGAAAACCCTGATCGCCGTTTCGTCGGCCACTTCCTTCAGCTCGCGATGGACTTCGTTTTCGATGCTCGGGATTACGTAGGCTTTCAACGCCAGCTTCGCGGCGCGCCGCAGGATCTCGGCGCCCGGCGAATCCGGGACCGAACAGGCTTCGCCCTCGAATCGCGCGATCAATGTTTCGTCGTAGGCCGTGTCCTCGGCCGCGCCCCCGATGTTGAGCGTCAGTTCTTCTTCCATCCATCCGCGCCGCATCGCCAGATAACGGTGCGAGTTTTCGGGCTTGAGCAGCGACTGGATCGGTTCGTTATGATCGAAATAGCGTTCGTACTTGCTGTGCTCCTTAGCCTTCTCGGATTTGCCAGACTTCGCGAGGCCGCGTTCGAAGACGAATTTGCGCGTGAATTCGCGCAGTTCCTGAGTCTCGGCCAGGCGTTCGGTCAGGATGTCCGTCGCGCCGGAGATCGCCGCCTCGGCGTCGTTGATGTTCTTTTCCGGGTTGTAGAAGGCGAGCGCGAAGATTTCGAGCGTCTGTCCCGGCTCAGGCGTGGACAACCCGTGGCCGCAATTCCATACCCAGTCCGCGAACGGCTCGAGCCCGGCTTCCTTGGCGATGGTCGCCTTGGTTTTGCGCTTCTGCTTGTAGGGCAGGTAGATGTCTTCGAGCGAGTCAAGGTTGAATGCCGAAAGGATTTTCTCTTTCAACTCGTCGGTCAACTTGCCCTGGCGTTCGATCTCTTCGACGATGAAGGTCTGGCGCTTGATGATCTCGTCCCATCGTTCTTTGGCGTCGATCACGTTCTGGATCCCGACCTCGTCGAGCGCGCCGGTCTGTTCTTTACGGTAGCGCGCGATGAATGGGACAGTGCCGCCTTCTTCGGTCAGGGCGAGAACCGCGATTGCTGAATTGACAGGGATGTTTGCGTGGATTGATTGGAACCAGGTTTCAAAGGTCATAAGCCAAAAACTTTGTTGAGATGTAACCGCTTGCTCTTGCGGCGGGGCGCATTTGTCTGGATATCATGGCGTGCATTAAAAGGCGGCTCTCTTCATCATAGAGTTATGATCAATTCGGTTAATAGCGCATATCAGCTCAGAATTGAATGGCGCCTAGAGTAAACGATAATTCGCCAATGTCAACCGGGCGAAGTTTCCTGCAACTGGCTTCTCTGTTCCGTCGTCCTTAGAATTGCCGGAGAGATCTTGTAAAATCAAGCCCCCTCAGGTTTTATATTCAACAAATTTTGAAGTCGGCAATAAATAGCTTGAGATTGTAAATATGCAGAAGTTAGCAGAGATTTGCATCAAACGTCCGGTATTCGCGGCAATGATCATATTGGCGCTGGTGGTGGTCGGGGCTTCCAGTTATTTCAAACTCGGCGTTGACCGGTTTCCGGCGGTCGATGTGCCGACGGTGACGGTTCGCGCCTCTCTGCCCGGCGCTTCGCCCGAAGAGTCCGAAGCGACGCTCGCTCAGACTCTCGAAGAGGCCGTCAATACCGTGGAAGGGATTGAACAGCTCCGATCGGTTTCGAGCCAGGGCAGGGCGTTCGTTATGGCGACATTCGGCCTCGACCGCGACATCGACGTTGCGGCGCAGGACGTGAGGGAGCGCGTTCAGGGCGTGACACGGCTCTTCCCGCCCGGCACGGACCCACCCATCGTGCAGAAATTCGACAACGAGCGGCAGGGGATCATGACTATCGCGCTCTCATCGAACCGCTCGGTCCGAGAGCTGAGCGAACTGGCGGACAATATCGTCAGAAAACAGCTCGAACGCTCGGCCGGGGTTGGCGAGATCTCCGTCCAGGGCGGAATAACCCGCTCGATCAACATCTGGGTTGACGCCGACCGGCTCGCGGCCTATGGCATTCCGATCACCGACGTGCGCGCCGCCGTCGTCCGCCAGAACGCGGACATTCCCGGAGGCAACGTTGACAGCGGGAGGCGCGAATTGACGCTGCGAACGATGGGGCGAGTCGTGGACCCGCGCTTATTCAACGACCTGGTCATCAAGACTGTCGGCGGCGCTCCGATTCGCGTCCGCGATATCGGCTACGCCGAAGACGGGACGAAAGAGCAGCGGTCGATTTCACGCCTGACAGACCTTAGCGCCGTGGGCGACGACCCTCATGCGCGCGCGCAGGTCCCCGGCGTCTCGTCCGTGACCGTAGAGGTGCGCCGCCAGACCGGCGCCAACACCATGACGGTCATCGAAGGCGTCAAACAAAACATGGCGCGCATCCAGGAGCAATTGCCCTCCGATGTCAAACTTGTAATCATCGGCGACCAGTCTCGCTATATCAAGAACGCGCTCCACGAAATCAACGTCCATCTGATCCTGGGCAGTCTGCTGGCCTGTCTGGTCGTGCTGATTTTTATGAGATCGTGGCGCTCGACGATCATCGCGGGCATCGCGATCCCGACCTCGGTCATCTCGACTTTTGGAATGATGAAGGCGCTCGATTTCACGCTCAACAGCGTGACCATGCTGGCGCTGGTCCTGATGGTGGGCGTGGTCATCGACGACGCCATCGTCGTCCTGGAAAACATCTTCCGGTTCATCGAAGAAAAGAAGATGCATCCGATGCAGGCCGCCAGGGAAGCCACCAGGGAAATCGGTCTGGCGGTGCTGGCCACAACTCTCTCCCTGGTCGTCATCTTCCTGCCTGTCTCGTTTATGTCCTCGATCTCCGGGCGCTTCCTCTATCAATTCGGAATCACGGCGGCGGTGGCGATCCTGGTCTCGCTGCTGGTTTCGTTTACGCTGACGCCGATGATGAGCGCGAGGCTGATCCGTGTCAGTGACGCTCATGAGGGTGAGGCTGCGGCGTCGCGCCGCGGCTTCTACGGCTATATTGACCGCGCTTATACGTGGATGCTTCATTTCGTGATGCGGCGGCGCTTTCTGGTCGCGGGCGTGGCGCTTCTGGTGATGGCTTCGTCAATTCCGCTTTACGGGCTGATCAAGCACGATTTCATTCCCAGCAATATTGACGAAGCGGAGTTCAGCGTCAGTCTCACCGCTCCCGAAGGAACCGGCCTGATCTCGATGAATGAGGCTTTGGCGGCGGTTGAGGCCGAGTTGAAACAGATGCCGGAGATCAGGTTGATGCTTGGCCGGGCCGGATCCTCGTTTCTGGGATCGCTCAACGGCGCCGACATTTACATCCGCATCCCGCCGCACGAGGAGCGTACGATCAATCTCGCGAAATTCTGGAAGGGGTTGATGCGGGGCGAGCCGCTGGCCGTCTTCCGCGGTAATTATTCGGCCCGCGACGTTCAGCAGAAGGTTCGCCAACGCCTGCGCAAATTCACGCACCTGCGCCCGGGGGTCCGCAATCCTCAAACCATCAATCTCGGCGGAGGAGGGTACAACGACATCGATTTCGTATTGCGCGGCCCCGACCTGAATATGCTGGTCAAATACGCCAACCAGTTGCGCGAACGCGCTCCGGAACTCGGATTGCTCGACGCCGACGTGACGCTGAAGATCGACAAACCTGAACTGCGGGTCAACATCGATCGCGCGCGCGCCGCCGATCTCGCCGTCGATACCACAAACATCGCCACGGCGCTCTCGATCATGGTCGGCGGGGATGACCGCGTTTCGCGCTTCCACGATGCGCAGATGAACGAGGATTACGACGTGCAGGTTCGTTTGAAGCAGGGAGACCGCAACGACGCCCAAACCATCTCCAGGTTGTTCGTGCCGTCGTCGAGCGGCGGCCTGGTCAACCTGTCGAATCTGGTCAATGTAAAGCTGGAGGAAACGTCGTCGAGAATCGACCGGCTGGATCGCCAGCGGCAGGTCAGCCTGCGCGCCAACATCGCGCCCGGCTATGCGCTCGGCGACCGACTCCAGGCGCTGCGCGACGAAGCCGCCAAAATGAACATGCCGCCCGGTTATAACACCGCTATCCAGGGCCGGGCGAACGAATTAGAACGCACGGGCGCCGAATTCGTCGTCGCGTTTCTGCTCTCGATCGCGTTTATGTACATGATCCTGGCCTCGCAATTCGAGAGCGTCATCCATCCGGTTACGATTCTGCTCAGTCTTCCGCTGGCCGTGCCGTTCGCGCTGCTCTCGATGTGGGCCATGAACGACACGCTCAATCTCTATTCGGCCCTGGGCATCCTGGTGCTGTTCGGAGTGGTCAAGAAGAATTCGATCCTCCAAATCGACCACATGAACGGATTGCGCTCGCGCGGAATGTCGCGATACGACGCGATCATCCAGGCCAATCGCGACCGGTTGCGCCCGATTCTGATGACTACTCTGGCGCTGGTCGCGAGCATGCTGCCGCTCGCCCTGGGCACCGGCCCGGGCGCCGAGGAGCGCCGGACGATCGCCATTGTGGTCATTGGCGGGCAGTCGCTGTCGCTGCTCCTGACGCTGCTCGTGACTCCCGTGGCCTATTCCATCTTTGACGACGTCGATGCATGGCTTCGACGTCGCGCGCCCGCGAAACATACCGCCAGACCGGCGGAACCGGTCAAAACCCGCGAGATCGCTCCGATTTCCGAGGAGATTCCCAAGGTCAGCGCGGCGCGATCTTCGGAGGCGGGGGATTGAATAAATAGGACAGGCAGGACATATGGGATATGTCTGTCCTGTCTGTCCTGTCTGTCCTGTCTGTCCTGTTTATGAAGATAACCATAATAATATTGCTGCTCTCAATCAGCCTGTTCACGCAAACCTCATCACAGCCGGCCGAGGCGAAGTTCGATGTCTTCGAAGAGATGGTCCCGATGCGTGACGGCGTGAAGCTCCATACGGTCATTTGCGTTCCGAAAAACTCGGCTGAGCGACTGCCGATCCTGCTGCAGCGCACCCCTTACGGCGCCGACGCCGGAATCGCCGGAAGACTGCCTTCGGTTTACAAAGAGCTGGTCGCGGACGGCTACATCTTCGCTTTCCAGGACATTCGCGGGAAATTCAAATCCGAGGGCGATTTCAGAATGAATCGTCCTCCCCGCGACAAGCGTGATTCGAAGTCTATTGACGAGGCGTCGGACACTTACGACACGATCGACTGGATGGTCAAAAACGTCAAAAACAACAACGAGCGCGTGGGTATTTTCGGCGTGTCGTATCCCGGCTGGCTGGCCGCCGTTCCGCTGCTCGAACCGCATCCGGCTCTGAAGGCGCTGTCTCCGCAGGCGGCTATGACCGACACATGGCTCGGTGACGACTTCTTCCATCAGGGCGGATTTCGTCTGGCGTACGGTTATGAGTATGTGTACGGCGTCGAGAGCGCGAAAGGCGGCGCCGACCCGGCCTTCGACACTTACGACATGTTCGAGTGGTATCTGAAAAAGGGAGCGCTTGCGAACTTTCTGACCCCGACGCTCCCGACCTGGAAGGACTTCATCGAGCATCCGTCATTCGATGCGTTCTGGAAATCGCGTTCGGCGTCGCATTACCTGAAAGACCCCTCCGTCCCGACGCTGCACGTGGCGGGCTGGTTCGATCAGGAGGATTTCTACGGCCCGATGAAGACTTACGCCGCGCTGGAGAAGAATGACAAATTGAAGAACAACTTCCTCGTCGCCGGTCCCTGGAACCACGGCGGATGGCGGCGCGGAGAAGGCGATAAGCTCGGCAATATCGAGTTTAAAAACGCGACTGGGGTTCACTTCCGCGAAAAGATCGAAGCGCCCTGGTTCGCTTATCATCTCAAAGGCAAAGGAGCGCTGAATCAACCCGAGGCCGTCACTTTCCAGACCGGCAGCAATGAATGGAAGACTTATAATCAATGGCCGCCCATAAACATCACGACCGACCGCAAGCTGTATTTCCACGCCGGCGGCAAGCTCTCTTTCGACGCGCCGGCCGATTCGAGCGACACGGCGTTCGATAGTTACGTTTCCGACCCGGCCAATCCGGTTCCTTACCGCAAACGTCCCATCGAGCCGACCTATTTCGCGAAAGGCTCCGGCTGGCGTGAGTGGCTGATGGAGGACCAGCGGTTCGCCAGCGACCGTCCGGACGTGTTGAGCTGGGAAACCGGCGTGTTGGCGGAAGACGTCTCCGTATCAGGCGAAATCATCGCGCAGCTCTTCGCTTCAACTTCCGGCACGGACAGCGATTGGATAGTCAAGCTGATCGATGTTTACCCACAGGAATGGCCCGACAATCACAAGATGGGAGGCTATCAGTTCATGGTGGCCGGCGAGGTGTTGCGCGGCAGGTATCACAAAGGCTTTGATAAGCCCGAACCACTGGTCCCTGACAAAGTGACGGAGTTCAACGTCGACCTCATTGATAAAGACCACTGCTTCAGGAAGGGCCATAAGATCATGGTTCAGGTCCAGAGCACGTGGTTCCCGGTGATCGATCGCAACCCGCAGAAATACGTCGAGAACATCTTCAAGGCTAAGGACTCCGATTACATTTCCGCGACCCAACGCATCTATAGATCTAAGTCCCATGCGTCAGGCGTGAAATTGCCTGTGGTTACAGCGCGGCCCTCCGAGCGCCGTTAGATTTAGATGATTAGCCACAGAGGCCACAGAGAACACAGAGGGCATAATGGTTTCTCTGTGTTCTCTGTGGCCTCTGTGGCTAATCATCTTTTCGATTTAAGGCGAGAGGCGTTTGGCGACGCCCGTTTTATTCTCTCCCGCTTCTTTGAGGGTGATTTCGCGTGAGCCGGAATCGAACACGGCTCCGGTCTGGCCGCCGAAGGCCCGATAATCCACGACAATTGGTCCATGCGCCTCGCGCGGGATTTCGATCACGAATTCCTGCCTGGACTTGCCCGAGCTGTGGCTTCCTCTGCGCTCGTCTTTGAGCAGAACATTCCCGCCCCCGTCTTTGGCCATGAATTCCAGCCGATAGCCGCGCTGACCGTCGCCGAGAAGCTCTACAACAGCCCTCGCCGATTCGCCCGGCGCGTAAGCCGGTCGATCGAAGGTCACCGCGCTGATCGATACCGAATCTAATGAGGTCAATTGATCCAGATCGACTTCGCCGCTGGCCAGTTTCTGGCCGGTCGCCGAGGTGATCAGGTAGCTGAGCTTGCGCTCGCTCAAAGTTTCGGGAAGTTTGAATTCGACGGAGGCGTGGTTGTCTATACTTATCTGCTCGCGACGTTGAAAATCCCTGGCGCTAAGGATAAAGATGGCGTCTTTTATGGGAGTTTCCGATTCGATTTCGAAAGTCAGTTGTGGGGGCTCATCCTGTTCTGGAGTGGCGATTTCGGCGTCCTTGTTCGCACTGTTTTGTATCAGCTTCGCGGTCACTATCAGTTCCGCCGCGCCTTTCCTGGGCGCCTGAGCGGGCGCGGGTTCTCTTACGCTTGCAGTGGTTGCGCTGAAAGGCGCGATTTTGAACAGGACAAGGTTTCCTGTTTGGTTATAGACCGCCAGCGAGTATTCATTACCTGATGAATTGGGTAATGAGACTGGGAAGCGGTGTGTTTGATTAGGAAGGAGCGCGACCGGAAACTGGACATCCTCATCATTTGAAAAGCCGATCTTGACTTTGGCGGTTCCCTCGAATGCGCGTTTATCGCTCGGATTGGTTAGGACAACCTGGATCTGCGCGCCGGCCCGCTCGACTTCTCCGGAGATTTCCGGCGCTTTTTTTCCTGGCGCAACACCCGTGGATTGCGCCAGGACGAAGGTCGTGACATCCGTAAATGCCAACAGGATGATCGCATATGCAAGCGACTTCATATGAGCGCCTCCGATTCTAATGATTCAGGGCCCCGCCGGTCCTAATCGATGCCACGCATATTTGGCGCCGGTGTAATAAAGCAATCCCTGCTTATTATCCAGGGTTTCGCTGACAGCGTCGCCGCGTAAACGTGGCGCGTCTTTGTATTTCCCGGCTATCTTGATCGCTTCCTTGAACGGGGTCAATTTAATTTCATCGCCAACGGCATTTTTCAGCAGATAGCTTTGCCGGGACTCCGGATTGCGCCACCCTTGAGGGCCGTAGCCATGGACGACCGCAAGCAACACATCGCGCTCCTCGATGACCGTCGGCTCTTCCATCTGTAAAAGGATGCGCCCGTGCCGTTGTGGAACAGGCGGCTTGACCTTCTGCGGGCTGCATCGAATCCAATTGGCGAACTCGCTGTTGAGCCTCGCGATCTGGCCGGGCGCCGGCCTGACCACCACGCCAATGTCCATATAGCCGTCGCCGTTGAAATCCCCGGCGATGAAATGATGGGCGCGGCTCGATTCAACGAACACAGTTTGGCCATAGACGCGCCTGATCGCTTCCTGCGCCTCGGCCGGTTGGGGAGGGCGCGTCTCGGGCGGCCCTTCAGCGGGCGTCGGGGGCAGAGCCAACATTTGTGGAGGCTGCTCGATCTGCGTTTGAGGTTGTTTCCGATTTGAACGAGAACATCCAGAGATTACGGCGCAAATGATACCGATAAGTAGAAAGATTGTTATTCGGCTCGGCATGGCTTCACGTTTTGGGATGAAGACTATTAGCCACAGAGCCACAGAGCCACAGAGAG
>DASUFM010000867.1:0-2891 GCA_036274535.1 Blastocatellia bacterium | reverse complement strand
ATTTGAATAGGACTTATAAGATTTATAGGTCCTACAGATCCTTTAAGGAGGTCACATGAACCCTGAACTGAGCTACACTCCCAAGCCTGAGAACGCGGAAACGTCCCCCGCCCCGCAAGGTTTCTTTTCACGCCTGAGCGGGGTTTATTTCTCCCCCGGAGAAACATTTGTGGGAATGGCGAGCGCGCCGCGCGCGCTCGCGCCGATAATCGCGCTGGTATTGTTAATTTTAGTCAGTAGCGTAATCAGCGCCAGCCGCGTGCCTTTTGAAAAGATCGCGGAAAGTCAAATCCAGCAGAGAGTCGCGTCCGGACGGATCACTGAAGAACAAGCGGAGCAGCAGCGGGAGGGGACGAGAAGGATCGCCCCGTTCATGAAGTACGTGATTCCGATCGGCGCCTTAATCTGGACTGTCGCGATAGTGTTCGCTTTCGCGGGGGTGGCGAAACTGGTGAGCATGATGATGGGCGTAGAAAATAAATACATGCCCCTGGTGTCAGTCACGACCTACTCAATGCTCGCCGTTTACATCGTATCCACTGTGATTTTTATGATCCTGCTCTTCATCAAGCCGATTGATGAATTCGATTGGACCAACCCGCTCGGATCGAATCTTGCGGCGTTGCTTTCCGCAGTGGGAGTCGAAGGTTTGCCGAGCTTCGTAAAAACGCTGTTCACCTATGTTGATCTGTTCTACATATGGAAGGTCGCTCTGATCGCGATCGGAGCCGCCGCTGTCTCACATAAGCTGAAGACGTCTTCAGCGATGATCTACGCCGGGTTCGTCGCTTTAATAATTGCGCTGCTGGCCAGCGTCGGCGGCATGTTGAGCGGCGCTTAAGCCCTTTTAAGTGTTGGATGATGACCAACCAGGAAATCGCCGGTGTTTTCCGCCGTCTCGCCGATTTGATGGAACTCGGCGAAGACAATCCGTTCAAGATTCGCGCCTACCGCACGGCGGCGGAAACGATCGAAGACACAGTGACGCCGCTCTCCGACATGATCTCGGAGGGCGGCGTCGCGCGTTTGCGAGAACTGCCCGGTGTCGGCGAAGCGATCAGCGGCAAAATCGCCGAGTTGCTCGAAACCGGAACGTTCAAAGCTTATGAAGAGACCAAGGCGAAGGTCCCTGAAACCACACTCGACCTGCTCAGGGTCGACGGCGTGGGTTTGAAAACCCTGCAAATTCTCTACCAGCGATTCCAGATCACCAATCTCGACGATTTCGCGAGGTTCGTCGAAGGCGGAGGGCTTGGCAGCGTCCCACATATCGGTGAAAAGACGCAGGGCCGCATCCGCTCGTCATTGAAAGAATTGTTGAAGCAGACATGATTTACAAGATTGATCAGGATTGACGGCCATGATGGCGATCCTTCCAGCCTTAATCCTGAAAAATCTTGTCAATCCTGTCTGAATGCTTTCTGTTGCGTCTGTCAATATGAGGTTTTAGCCCCACGCGATGAAGAAATGGAATAGATTGAATTGGGCCGGACTCGCGCCGAACGGCGTCGGTCAGGTGAAACCGAATCATTACCTGGAAATGGCGAAGGTTATCTGGCGGAACCGCGATCAATTGCCGTTCGCGTGGCGAATCCTGACGCGTGGCGTTTGCGATGGTTGCTCGCTGGGCACGGCCGGCGTCCGCGATTTCACCATGGACGGCGTACACCTGTGCATGGTCAGGCTCGAATTGATGCGGCTCAATACCGCGCCCGCGCTCGACGCGCAAATCCTGGAAGACGCCGGGCCGCTCGCGCGGATGACGGCGGCGGAGTTGCGTGAACTCGGACGACTGCCTTATCCGATGCTGCGGCGGCGGGGCGAGAAAGGGTTTTCGCGCATATCGTGGGACGAGGCGTTGAAGGTCGCGGCGGGGCATGCGGCCGCGACCCGACCGCAGCGGATGGCTTTTTACCTGACTTCGCGCGGGCTGACGAACGAGGCGTATTACGTGGCGCAGAAGGTCGCGCGTTATTTCGGGACCAACAACATTGATAATTCGGCTCGGATCTGCCATGCGCCCTCGACCGTGGCCCTGAAGCAGTCGATCGGAGCCGCTGCTTCCACCTGTTCGTACAAAGACTGGATCGGCTCCGATCTGCTGGTCTTTTGGGGAAGCAACACGCCGAACAACCAGCCGGTGACGACCAAATATATCTACTATGCCAAACAGCATGGGACGCGCGTCGCCGTCATCAACCCTTATCGAGAGCCGGGCCTGGAGCGTTACTGGATTCCATCGGTGACGGAGAGCGCGATGTTCGGAACGAAGATCGCGGACGCGTTCTTCCAGGTTCACACCGGAGGCGACAAGGCGTTCATCGCCGGCGTGATCAAGCATCTGATCGAGCAGGGATGGACGAACGATTCTTTCATCGAAAAATACACCAGCGGTTTCGATGAATTGAAAGCGACGCTCGGCGGCCACTGCTGGGAACTGCTCGAAGCCGCGTCGGGCGTGAGCCGCGATGAAATGCTGAGTTTCGCGCGCCTGGCGGCCGAAGCGAAGACGGCCGTCTTCGTCTGGTCAATGGGAATCACCCAGCATTGTGACGGTGTGGCGAACGTGCGCGCAATTATCTCGCTGGCGCTGGCGCGGGGATTCATAGGGCAGCCGAAATCAGGGCTGGTTCCGATACGCGGCCATTCGGGAGTGCAGGGCGGCGCCGAAGTAGGTTGCGTTCCCAATCAATTTCCGGGCGGCCTCGCGGTCAGCGAGGAAGGCGCGGCGCGAATGCGCGCGATGTGGGGATTCGATGTCCCGGCGCAGCGCGGATTAAATGCGGTTGAAATGATCGAAGCGGCGCATGCGGGGAGCATCGACTGGTTTTACATCAGCGGCGGCAATTTTCTGGAGACGCTGCCCGAACCAGATATCGTTCGCGAAGCTA
>DASUFM010000866.1:0-5502 GCA_036274535.1 Blastocatellia bacterium | reverse complement strand
GAAGCCGGGCTGGAGTAGTTGGTGCGGATGATGCGTTTGAGCTGGCTGCGGACGCGATTAGCCTCTTCCTGGCTCGCCGTCAGGACGGTCAGGGCTCCGACGCGCTCCCTGTATAAGCCGAAGGATTTCGAGAAAGATTGCGCCACCAGGCAGGGAATGCCCGCTTCGGCGAATGCGCGCACAGCGAACGCGTCGGCGTCGAGCCCCTTGTCGAAGCCTTGATAGGCGATATCGAGGAAAGGGATCAGACCGGCGTTCTGGAAGAGGTCAACCAGTCTCATCCATTCCTCGCGGCTGGGATCGACTCCGGTCGGGTTATGGCAGCAGGCGTGCAACACCACGACGCTGCGCGCCGGCAGTTTCCTGAGCGCGTCGAGCATGGACGTGAAATCGAGTCCGCGCGTCTCCTTGTCATAATAGGGATAGTTATTGACGGTGAACCCGGCGCCTTCGAAGAGCTGGCGATGATTCTCCCAGCTCGGATTGCTGATCCAGACCTGGGAGCTGGAAAAGAAACGCTTCAGGAAGTCCGCGCCCACCTTCAGGGCGCCCGTCCCTCCGAGCGTCTGCACGGTCACGGCGCGGCCCCCGGCCAGCGCGGCGGAATCCGCGCCGAGAAGGAGCGCCTGAGCCTGTTGATTGAAAGCCGGAATGCCGTCAATCGGCATGTAATTCTTGGTTTCCTCTTTCTCCAGGAGCTGCTCCTGAGCGTCGTGGACGACTTGTAAGATCGGAACTCTGCCATCCCCGTTCTGATAAACGCCCGCTACGAGGGTCACTTTCTTCGGATTCTTGTCATTGTTGAAGGCCTCAGTCAGCCCGTAAATCGGATCAGGCGGAGCCAGTTCGACCTGCGCAAATGGAGAAGCTTGAGTCATAAATATTATTTTCCTTTTGATTAAACTTGCCGCGCCGTTATCATTCGCAGTGCGACGGCAGGTCCATCTTACTTCGTCGAGTCAACGCTTGCCAAAGCCTGCTTAGCCATGCACGGCCACGCCGCCAGCGCTGAAAATACAGGACTTGCGTCCCATTCTCATAGAAGCCCAGCTTATTTACGGAGCGCCAGGTAATGACGAATATATTCGTCACTACATGGCGGAAGCTAAAGCGTCTTCAAATACTCGATCACTTGCCGCTTTTCTTTCTCGCTCAATTTAAATCCGAACGGATGGCCCTGATTGCTCAATCCGGGCAGCGTCGTATCGACGATTCTTCGCCGGGCTTCTCCCGGCGCGTCTTTGGGCGCGGGAGCGTGGAGAGTTTCGATCTTCAACCCCAGGTTCTTCGAGTCATACTCTTTGGCCCCGCCGACGCGGCGGAAATATTTCGGGCGGGCTTCTGCGGTCAGCACGCTGTAAACAGTCGGCGCCGAGCCGTTGTGGAAATACGGCGCCGAGGCCCAGACGCCTGTCAGCGGCGGCGCGACGTAACCGCTCGCATATTCGAACTTGTGTGAGCCTTCATTGCCGAACCAGGTCTGTCTGTAATAATCGCGGAATTCTTTGGTCAGTTTAGTCAAACGCAGTGGATCGGTTCCGACGACGTCAGGCGGAATCAACTTGTTCGGATATTTCCCGTCGGCGCCGTATGAGCCGTGGCAACCGGAGCAGGTCCTGTTGAAAATCCGCTCGCCTTCGGCCGCCATCTTACGGTCAATGGGCAGCGGATATTTTGGCGCTTCGATCGATTTCAGATAGGCGAGAATGTCCTTGAAGTCCGATTCCCAGGAGCGGATCTTTTCGCCGCTCGGCTCGCCCATGGTGAATTGCATAATCGAGCGCGTGAAATCACCCTTAACGCCTGCGTCGGCGTAGAGAGCGGTTTTCTTCTTCAGATACCACCAGGGCGGCGCGTCGAGGTCGAAATCCGCGTAATCGCCCATCGGCAGAGGTTCTTTGCGCATCGACAGATCTTCGTTGCGACGGCGCAGCAGTTCCAGGCTGAAGATGAACGCGTTGGTGCGCCCGCGCGACATCCCGAACGTCAATTGGAACGGCGGCTTCATCCTTGTCAGATTCAGCACGTCAGAATAGAGGGTCTGCATGTCGAGTTCGGTGTTGGGCATCCCGATCTTGCTCTCGCCGGTGATCGGCACGCGCCCGCCGTGACAGAGCATGCAGGTTTGCGTCCACATTCCCGTTTGCGAAACGACGAACTGCAACGGCCCTCCCTGGTTGTCCCAGGTCGCTTCGGAAAAACCGTAACGTTCAAACGCGACTTTGAGAATCGAGTCAGGATCGTCTTCATTGACCCTGGCTTTCCATTCCGGCTCCCAGACTTTGACCAGGGATTGGAACAGCTTTTTGTTGAACAGCGGCGCTCCGTAGGCTTTGTGCTGCAGGTTCCAGAGGCCCCGCTCTTCGGGAGTCATATCAACGGCGGATTGTCGAATCGGAAACGCGAAGGGCGCAAAGACGATCAGAGCCAGAATACACAGAAAAGCGCATTGCTTGATGCATGATTGGGACATGGTGACCTCCCTGGAAAATAGGACAGATAGGACAAACAGGATAAACCTATTCTGTTTGTCTTATTTGTCCCATCTGTCCTTTTCATAAGGATTCGATCTCATTGATTTCATCTTCACTCAGCCTGAAATCCATCGCGCCTATGACGCCCGCGACCTGTTCGGGATTTCTTACTCCGACAATCGCGCCGGTGATCACGTCGTTTCGCAAAGTCCAGGCGATGGCGGCTTCGCCCGCGCCTCGGTCGTGGCGGGCGGCGATTTCTTTCAGTTTGTCCGCGATTTTGAGGTTGCGCGTGACCAGCGGTTCCTGGAATTGAGGGCTGCGGCGCCGCCAGTCGTCCTCCGGCAGGGAGGAGATTCTTTCGCGGGTCATCGTTCCTGTCAACAAGCCTGATCCCATCGGCGAATAGGCGATCACGCCGATATTGTGTTCGGCGCAGTAAGGCAATACGTCCGCTTCGACTTCGCGGCGGATCAGCGAATACGGCGGTTGTAATGAAGTAATGGGAGCGATGGCCCGCGCGCGCTTCAATTGATCGTGGTTGAAATTTGACACGCCGATCCAGCGGACTTTGCCTTCCTCTTTCAGTCGCGCGAGCGTCGCCCAGCCTTCTTCCACGTCCTCGTCGGGTTCGGGCCAGTGGATTTGATATAGATCGATCACGTCGACTTTCAATCGCCGCAAACTGGCTTCGCATTCGCGGCGGACCGAATCGGCCTTGAGCGATTTGCCGATCTGGCGATTCTCGTCCCAGACTCGGGCGCATTTGGTAAAGACATATGGCCTGTTCGCGCGGCCTTTGAGCGCCCTGGCCACGACTTCTTCCGAATGGCCCAGACCGTAAACCGCCGCCGTGTCGATCCAGTTCATTCCGGCGTCGAGCGCGGCGTGAATGGCGGCGATCGAGGCGTCGTCGTCCTGATGGCTCCATGAGAAAAGCCATCCCGCGCCGCCCATCGCCCAGGCGCCGACGCCGAGTGGCGTAATGTAAATATCGCTATTTCCGAGTTGTCTTGTCTGCATTAGTTCTCCAATTTATGAATAGTCATGCTATCGGGCCAGTAAAATTCGCACGTCCCGCGCGTTATTGCCGGTCGGCCCTGTAATAATCGCATCGCCGAGCGCGTTGAAGAAATTAAACGAATCGCTGTTCTGCAAACTCCGCTCGGCCGAAACGCCTTTCTCTTCGGCCCGCGACAGCGTGCCGGCATCGGCGATCGCTCCGGCTGCCGGGCTGTTGCCGTCAATGCCGTCAGTGCCCGCGCTCAACACGACTATATCAGGCAGGCCGCGCTGATGCAGGTGAATGGCTGCCCGCAGCGCGAACTCCTGATTTCGCCCGCCCTGCCCGGCGCCGCGAACCGGACAAATAACTTCTCCCCCCGACAGCAGACATACGATCTTTCCGGGATATTCATAGCGAAGCGCGACGACGCGCTCGATGTGAGTCAGCATCGTCGTCTCGACGTCGCCTTCGACAAGATCTTCGGCGATTTCGACTACACATCCGAAATCCGATTGGGCGATCCGTTTCGCTTCGGTGAGCGCCTTGCGATTGTCGAGCAGCAGGTGGTGTGAGCGTTGGCGATTGTCATCGACAGTCGCGGGCAAATCAGGCAACTTGCCGCCGGAGATCAGGGCCGAGACATGAGCCGGGAATTTTTCGAGCAGACGGTGTCGTTCGACAACTCTTTGGAAATCCGCTCGCGTGGCCGCGCCGGGCATCGTCGGCCCGGAGGAGACGGTCGATAGATCGTCGCTGTTGACATCGGAGACATAAAGTGAAATCTGGCGTGAGCGCGGAGCGGCGGCCGCGAGACGCCCGCCCTTGACCGCTGACAGGAATCGCCGCGCCACGTTCATTTCGGAAATCACCGCGCCGCCGCCGACCAGGATGCGGTTGATTGCCTGCAAATCGTCGAGCGTGATTGCTGCGTCAATCGGGATTTCCAACAGGGCGGAACCGCCGCCGGAAATCAGAAACAGAACCAGAGTCTCTTCAGAGTCCGCCTCACGCAGTATGTCCAGGGCTTTCGAAGCCGCTTCCAGACTCCCGGCGTCAGGCAACGGGTGCCCGCCGATAATCACTGGCAGCCGCCGCGGCGGTCGCCCTGTTACGGCGTTGGTCACGACCAATCCGGCGCTGACGCGGTCGCCGAGAATATCTTCAATCGCCCGCGCCATCGGGACGCTCGCCTTGCCGACAGCCATAACGACCACCCGTTTGAATTGCGCCAGATCGATGACCTCGTCGCCGATCACAAGCCGGTCGCCGTCTCTTCGAGCGCTTTCGCGCACGACCCTCTCGACATCGATCGCCGCGAGCGCGCGACGAAAGATTTCGAATGTCATGGCTCTCAGATCAATGGAAGGTTGTAGAGGCTTCATAAACCGGGCACAGTTTAACCCAGTTTGCAGGGCATTGGATATCGATATTGGAATATGAAATATGAACCGCGATTACGCCTCGAAATTTTTTCCGCGGCTCTTAGGGAAGAATTCTCAGGAAGTTGATACGGGATTTGACGGGCCGAGCAGGGTTCTGACCGTTTTCATAAGGCTCTGCCGGTCATTGGATGATTTATCGATGAAGCGGTCTATCCCGGCGCTCATTTTCTCGGGCAAGTCGTAATCGCTGATGTTTCCGCTGAGCGCGATGATCGGAATCCCAGCTATCTTGCCCCTCTGGCGGCGAAGCAGCCGGGCCAATTCCACCCCGTCCAGGATGGGCATGTTCAAATCGGTAATGACCAGGTCCGGTTGGTGCGCCATCGCCTGCAGATACCCCTCATCACCGTCGCGAGCCGTGACTACGGTGAATCCTTCCATCCGAAGCAACTCGGTCAATGTCAGGCGCAGATTTTGATCATCTTCGACGACGAGAATTTTGTACCTAGGGTTTGGCATACCATTCCTCCCGACTTTACATTAGCTCCGAATCAGCCAGGTTTACTGGGGGCGTAAGTCAATCTGCAGGCTGACGACTGCATGAAGTTCTAAAATGTTCAGCAACGTATGTGCCAGCGCC
>DASUFM010000865.1:0-3733 GCA_036274535.1 Blastocatellia bacterium | reverse complement strand
AGCGTGTGGAGTGCGGCGACTCGTCGCCGCACTCCACACGCTTCGCGATCCCAAATGACTGAGAGGCACATTTATGAGCGCAGCCGAGAACAAACAACTCATACAAAATATTTTTTCCGAACTTGCGAAAGGCAACGGCAGGCCATTGGTCGAAGCCATGGCCGATGATTTCTGCTGGACCGTCACCGGCTCGACAAAATGGTCAAGAACGTATCGCGGGAAACAGGCGGTCCTCACGGAATTGCTGAGGCCTCTGGTCTCCCTGTTTGCCGATCAATATACGAACACCGCGCACCGAATCATCGCCGAAGACGATTACGTCGTGATCGAGTGTCGCGGCAGCGTCACTACCAAAGCGGGAATGCCCTATAACAACAAATACTGCTGGGTCTGTCGCATGGCGGACGGCAAACTGCGAGAGCTTACCGAATATATGGACACGGAACTGGCGCGGACCGCGCTGGAACAATAAAAGAGGAAGTGAATTGAAATGGCATTGAGAAAATACGCTCTTTTGCCGGCGCTTTGCCTGCTGGGCTTCGGCGCCGTGTGGACGCAAAAACCAGAGGAGAAAAAAAACATGGGGACACAACAAACTAATGTCCGGTTCATCAATCGCGCGCCGGCCGGCTATTCACACGTCGTGGAGGTAAAAGGCGGGCGCACGCTTTACATCGCAGGACAAATTGCGGTCGACAAAGAAGGAAACCTGGTGGGCCGCGGCGATTTTCGCCGGCAGGTCAAACAGGTCTTTGAAAACCTCAAGGCGCGGCTGGAGGAGGGAGGCGCTTCGTTCAAAGACGTAGTCAAACTCAATTACTATCTGACCGACGCGTCGGATTTGCAGGCTCTGCGCGAAACGCGGAACAGCTACATCAACTTGGAGAATCCCCCGGCCAGCACGCTGGTAGTCGTGAAACAACTTGTCCGCGAAGAGTATCTGCTTGAAATCGAAGCCGTCGCCGTGGTCAGCGAATGAATTGGATTCTTTACAAAACTCCGCCACACGCGCCCCTGCGTGTGGCGGCCCTCTGACATCCCGCCTTTTCGCTCTCTCCCATACCAGATTTTTCTTGACAGTATCAGGCTATGTAGTAATCTACGGCTGGGCGATAGATCACTACATAGGGGGTAAGCTGTGGATTATGGGATCAAGCTCAGTTACACGGTGGCGATCATCCTGCAGGCGTTGGCCAACGGCTATCAATACGGGTTCGACATTATTGACGTCACTGGATTGCCAGGCGGGACCGTGTATCCGGCGCTACGCAGGTTTGAGGAAGCCGGATTATGCGACTCGCAATGGGAGGCGGACGACGTGGCCGAGCGAGAGCAGCGTTCGCCACGTCGTTATTACGAATTGACGAAAGAAGGGCGCGAGGCGCTGGCGGAGTCGCTCAAACGTTATCGCGCGCTGGAGAACTTCTTCGCCGGCGCGAAGAAGCCGAAACCATCGGACGCTTAGCGGGCCATGATTGTAAGGATGCGCGAGTAAACAACTCGCGCCACACGATAGCCACATGTCCAGGCGCAATAAACAACGCTTCACATCTTTGTCACGGCGATTGATCGCCTTGATCGGCGCAATCGTGCCGCGCCGCTTCCGCGCCCGCTTTCGCCAGGAATGGGAAGCGGAGTTGGAATATCGCGAGGCGCTGCTGGCCCGCTGGGACAGGCTCGATTGGCGAAGCAAACTCGAACTGCTGTGGCGCAGTCTTGGCGCGTTCTGGGACGCGCTCTGGCTGCAGCGTCAACGATTGGAGGAAGACATGTTTCAAGACCTGCGCTTCGGATTCCGAATGCTGCTGAAAAATCCAGGCTTCACGCTGATTGCCGCGCTCACGCTGGCGCTGGGGATTGGAGCGAACACGGCGATTTTCAGCGTCGTCAATGCGTTGATATTGCGACCGCTCCCCTATCCTGGTTCGGAGCGGCTCGTCTGGGTGGAGGAAGTCTCGAAGAAGACGAATGAAAGTCAGGAGGCGTGGGGAGGGCACTTCCTCAATTGGCAGGAACATAGCCAGACGCTGGAGGGCATAGCGGCTCAGGATGGCGGCACGCGGACCCTGACTGGCGCGGGCGAGCCGGAAAGAGTTGAAGTCGGCGAAATCTCGGCTGGCTTCCTGCCGTTGCTCGGCGCGCAGCCGCTCTCCCCTGGGCGCAACTTTACCTCTGCGGAAGATTCTCCCGGCGGCGAGCGAGTCGCCATCCTCAGCCATGCGTTGTGGCAGAGGCGTTACAACAGTGATCGGGGTGTCGTCGGACATAGCGTTACGCTCAATGACGCCAGCTTCACCGTGATTGGCGTGGCGCCGGCGAACTTCCGCTACCGCCAGCGCTTCGACGTATGGGTTCCCCTGGCGCTCGATCCACAAGCTCAACTGGTCGGCGAGGCCCGCCAGTATGGACCGACCATAGCGCGGCTCAAGCCCGGTGTGACACTTGAGCAGGCGCAAGTGGAGATGGATACGCTATCGCAACGTTACGAAATGAGCAGGCCCGGAGGGAACTGGCGAATTGATAGCCGGACTCGACTCGTTCCCTTGCAAGAGCAACTCCTCGGCGATAAGCGGCGCTCGTTGTTCGTGTTGTTGGGCGCGGTCGGCCTTGTACTGCTGATCGCCTGCGCTAACGTCGCCAATTTGTTGCTGGCTCGCGCGGTCACACGGGAAAAAGAACTGGCGATTCGCGGCGCATTGGGCGCGGGGCGGCTGCGGCTGGCGCGCCAACTGTTGACCGAATGCCTGCTGCTGTCTGTTTTGGGAAGCGCGGCCGGATTACTGCTGGCTTACTGGCTTACCGGCCTCCTCGGTTCACTTAGTTCAACAAACGCTCTCGGCGAAATGGGGCAGGTGGCGACCATTACGATAGACCTCCGTGTGCTCGGCTTTACTTCGGTCATTACGCTCATGACCGGCCTGCTTTTCGGTCTCTTGCCGGCGCTGCGATTCTCACGGCCGGATTTGAACGTCTCGCTCAAAGAAGGCGGACGCGGCGGCGGTTTTCACGGGAGAGGCTTGCGCAATGCGCTGATGGTTGGCGAGGTCGCGCTGGCGATTGTATTGCTGACCGGCGCGGGCCTGCTCATCCGCAGCTTCACAAAATTGCTCAATGTTGATCCGGGATACCGCGCTGAAAACCTGCTGACGGCGCGACTCGCGCTCCCGCCGCGCTACCGCGATGATTCGCAGCGCGCGCAGTTCTACGAACAAACCTTGCAACGCCTTGCCGCGCTTCCCGGAGTCGTTTCAGTCGGGGCCACCAGCCATTTGCCATTGACCGGTTATAACCTGGGCTCCACGCTGCGCGTGGAAGGCCGCTCGCCACAGCCGGGGGAGAGGGAACCAGCCGCGCCAGTCGCCAGAGTCAATCCCGACTATTTCCGCACGATGGGCATATCTTTGCGCGCCGGACGACTCATAGACGACAGAGACACTCAAGACGCGCCGAGCGTCGCGCTGCTCAGCGAAACGCTGGCCCGCAGACTGTTCCCCAATGAAGACCCGCTCGGCAAACGGCTCTCAGTGGCCGGCCTCGGCGCGACCGTCATCGGTGTGGTCAGCGACATCCGCTATACAGGACTGGATGGAGAGGTCGAACAGGCGGTCTACCTGAGTTATCGGCAATTACCTCGTTCCGGGATGGCGCTGGCGTTGCGCGGCGCCGTGGATCCTTCAAGTCTAGCGCCCGCGCTGCGCAACGCCGTGCGCGAGATCGATCCGGCGCTGCCGGT
>DASUFM010000864.1:0-2749 GCA_036274535.1 Blastocatellia bacterium | reverse complement strand
TGCGCGTATATGCCCTGATTTCGTAGTCGAGTTGCGATCGAAATTTGATCGCCTCAAAACGCTGCGAAACAAGATGGAAGAATACATGACCAACGGCGCGCAACTCGGCTGGTTGATCGATCCAATAGAGAAAAAAGTCCACATCTATCGTCAGGAGGCGCCGGTCGAAATTTTGGACAAGCCGACTCAAATTTCCGGCGATCCGTTGCTCAAAGGCTTCGTCCTGAAGCTCGAAGGCATTCTCGATTGATCCCGAAACGATTTTACTTTTCATGCCTCAAAGCGATCATAGAACAAATAGGGCGGATGGGGCATATAGGTCTTATATGTCCCATCCGCCCTATTTGTCCTGCCTACATCGTTTCAGAGAACACTTTGCCCAGAGCCGCGCGCGGCTTTGAAAAATGGCTGGGGCCTGTCCGATTTAACGATTAGTTGCTCTGGTCTTCGTCAACGACCCGTCCGTCAAAGAGATGGATCGAGCGGTCCGCGTGGCGAGCGAAGCGCGAGTCGTGAGTGACCATGCAGATGGTGGCGCCGCCGCGATGCAGTTCGCGCAGCAGATCCATGACCGCTTCGCCATTGGTCGAATCAAGGTTTCCGGTAGGCTCATCGGCGAGCAGGATGAGCGGATCGCCGACGACGGCGCGCGCCACGGCCACGCGCTGCTGCTGACCGCCGGAGAGTTGCGACGGCAGGTGTTTGGCGCGATGGGCCATCCCGACTTTCTCCAGGGCGGCGTTGACGCGCTTCTTTCGCTCGGCCGAATTCATCCCGCGATAAGTCAGCGGCAGTTCCACGTTTTCGTAAACGGTCAGATCGCCGATCAGGTTGAAGCTCTGGAAGATGAAACCGATCTCACGGTTGCGAATCCGGGCGCGCTCGGAGAGGGACAGGCCCTGAACCGGCTTGCCGTTCAACTGGTAAGTCCCCTCGGTCGGAGAATCGAGCAGCCCCAGAATCGACAGCAGCGTCGATTTGCCGCAGCCCGAAGGCCCGGCGATCGAAACGTAATCACCTTGATTGATCTCCAGGTGAATTCCCGCCAGGGCATGGGTTTCGACCTCATCGGTGTAGAAAACCTTCGTCACCGATTCCATTCGCAAGAGGGTGGTTTCACTCATTTTTGATCTCCTCGGAATAGTTTGTAGTACCGCCTTCAGGCGGAAAGAAATGAATCTTTAATGCGAACTCAATTCAATCGAATGCGGTCGGCGTTGTCGCCCAACTGCGAAGTGTCGGAGACTATCACTTTGTCGCCGGCTTTCAACCCGCCGCGAATTTCAACCTCCGTCACGGAGGTTTGCCCCAACTGCACGGTCACGGCCGAAGCGTGCTGATCGTCAGCCTCCATCCTGAAAAGTCTGATCGTGCTGTTTTCCTGGCCGAAAGCCGGACGCTGCAGCTTGAGCACATTCGGCAACCTGAACAACTCGATGGAGCCGTCCACGTTCATCATGGGAACGGCGCCTGCAGGCAGATCGCCTATGAGCGCCACTTCGACCTTGATGGTGCCGTCCACCACCGACGGGTCTTTGCGGGTGACACGTCCCGGAATGAATCCGTTGCGAGTGTCGATCTCCGCTTTCTGTCCCGGTTGAATGTCCCTGGCCTGCGTCTCGGTGATCCTGACCTCGGCCTTGAGGCGCGTCGGGTCGGAGACGCGCGCCAGTGGCATGCCGATGGTCACCTGCTGTCCGACTTCGACCAGCAATTCCTGCAGGATCCCCTTAAAGGGGGCTTTGACGCGCAAATTGTCCGCCTGCCTTTTGCGAAGCTCGTATAGCGCGCGAGCCTGATCCAGCGCGGACTGCGCCACGGCCAACTGTGTCATCATATTGTCAGTGGCCATCGCGATGCGCTTCTTTTCGGTTTCGACGCGCTGGCCGAGCTCAATGGCGCGCGCGCGCGATTGTTCCATCACCAGACCCGCGACCAGTCTCTCCTTGTACAATTGTTCATTCGCTTCGGCCAGCAGTTTCGCCTGCTTATAATCGGATTCGACCGTGCCGGCCTGGGCTTTCTGGTTGAGCAACGCGGATTCAAGATCGACCTTGCGGTTGTTGTACGCGGCTTCCGCCGATTTAAACGCCAGTTCCGCGTCTCTCAACTGCTGCTGCGTTTCAGGGCTGCTCAGTTCCAGCATTACAGTGTCGGGCGTGACTTTATCTCCTGACAGCGCCAACCGCTTTATGACCTTGCCGCTGGTTTCAGCCGGGACAATGCTGATCAACTCCGGCACCAGTGTTCCGAGCCCATGTCTTATCACCACCAATTCGCCCTGCTTGACGGTGTCGATGATCATGGTGGCGCGTTCGACAGTCGGCGCCGCGGGTTTGAGCCGGGCTAATACTACGCTCACGGCTGCGATTGCTCCCACCGCCAATACGATGTAAAGCGCGCGTCTGATCTTTTTATTTCGTTTTACCGATGCGTCACGGGGTTTGTCCATTGCCATATCTCTCCCCCAACCTCCCTTATTTCAAATTGTAGAGACGCGACATTTTGTGTCTCTATGCATATCTGTCGCCTGTGGTCAGGACGCAAAATCTTGCGCTCACACTATGCCAATTTCCGTGCCATTCATTGGGACAGGCTAACTCATTGTTTCTGTTGCTTTAATTGCGCCGGCCCTGCCGAATAAGAGTCTTTTTGTGTTCGCTTTTGGGATCACGAATTCCCAAAAGCGAAAAGCGATCAGCCTGCAAAATTCATCTATATCGGAACTGACGAGATTCTGGTTTCCCAA
>DASUFM010000863.1:0-7894 GCA_036274535.1 Blastocatellia bacterium | reverse complement strand
CGATGCGGCTGGCACTGGCGGGCAACACACGATTCAGGGACATGTTTACTTGCCTACGCAGCTTCGGGAGGGCTTAGCCATCAAGGTTAAAATCGAGAGCACCAATTCTACCGGGCTTTCCGTTGTCGCTGACGCGGACGGGGCGTTCACTTTCAGAAATCTGGAGCCGGGACCTTACTATTTGACCGTTGACGCCGGCGAGGATTTCGAGGTCTTTAAAGATACGATCAATATTGACCGGGAAATAAGCAAAACCCCGCGCATTCTGACGGTCCCGATTTATTTGCGGCTGAAACCCAATGGCCCGCTCAATTCCGGAACGGTTGACGCCTCGCTTGCGGGCGCGCCGAAACCGGCCGTCGAACTCTACAACAAGGCGCGCGAGCTGGCGCGGGAAGGTAAAAGCGAGACGGCCATCCAGCAATTAAAGGATGCGATCTCACTCTATCCGAAATTCGGCCTCGCCTATAACGAGCTTGGAGTGCAGTATTTGAAGCTTGGCCAACTGGAACAAGCTCTTGATGCGCTTCGTTCGGCGGTGAAACACGCGCCGGAAGCCTTCAACCCGCGCCTCAACTACGGCATTGCGCTGCTGAACAAGAAGGAATTTCCCCAGGCCGAAGCGGAATTGCGGCGGGCGCTGAAGAAAAACGACTCGTCCCCGACCGCGCACATGTACCTTGGCATGTCGTTGATCAGTCTGCGAAAACATGACGAGGCCGAAAAGGAGTTACAGCGCGCCGTCACTCTGGGAGGCGACCAGATGAGCCGGGCGCATTATTACCTGGGCGGGATCTATTGGGGCAGGCGCGAGTACAAACGAGCGGCTGATGAATTGGAGACCTACCTGCGGTTGAACCCTCAAGCTCCCGACGCCGAGCGGGTGCAAAATACAATCAAGGACTTGCGCAACAAATAGTCCTGAATCCAGAAATTCGCATGTCATTGGGATTCTAGGACATCAATTCATCAGGCTTTATTAGCGGCCGGAACTTTCTGGCTGGCTCGCTTGACTTTAATCCATCTCAATCCTATAACGCCCTATTGAATACCGATTGCCTCTACTCACAAACCGGGATCTTACAATTTTTGACATCAACATCTCCCTTCACGGGCCCCCCTAGAGAAATAAACCTTATGGAGGAATCAATGAGAAAACTGGCTCATATAGCAGCTTTGCTCTGTGTATGCCTTGGGATAAGCGCTGCGGCTCAAACACAGTTCGGAGCCATCACCGGCCGCGTAGGGGACACCACCGGCGCATGGATTTCACAGGCGAAAGTCACATTGACGAGCGCCGCGACCGGCATTAAGCGGGAGACGAGCACGAATCCGGACGGATCGTTCACTTTCGCAAACGTCAGCGCCGGCGATTATGAAATAGCAGTCGAGAATCAGGGTTTCCGCAGGACTGTTCAGAAGATTAAGATCGATGTGGCGCAGCGACTCAACATGGATTTCCTGATGGAGGTCGGGTCAACTCAGGAAGCGGTCACGCTCTCTCAGGAAAACGCGCCTCTGGACACGACCACCGGCGCGGTATCGCGTGTCGTCACTCAGAGGGAGATCCTTCAACTGCCGCTGCTCACGCGCAATCCGTACGATCTGGTCGGGCTCACGCCTGGCGCCGCCAACACGGGCGTAGTGACGGGTGACACGCGCGGCCTGGGGCTGGCCATCGCCGGGCAGCGCTCTTCCTCGATCAACTTCATGCTCGACGGCGCCGAAAATAATGACGCCTTTGTGGCCGGCGTTGGCCAGGCGACCCCGCTCGACGCGGTGCAGGAATTTCGGGTAAATACCAACAACAACACGGCGGAATTCGGCCGCAGCGCAATCGTAACCAATCTGGTCACTAAATCGGGAACCAGCGATTTCCATGGCAGCGCCTACGAGTTCTATCGCGGCGCGGCGCTTTCAGCGACGCCTTACGACGACAACGCCAACGGAGTGTTGAAGAGCAACTTCGTGCGCAATCAGTTCGGCGGCTCCGTGGGCGGCCCCGTCATAAAGGACAAGACTTTCTTCTTCGGTTCTTTCGAAGCGCTGCGAATCCGCGGTTCCAGTACGAGGGCGTTTTTTGTCCCCACGCAGGATTTTCTGAACGCCGCTTCTCTCAACACCGGCAGGTTCATCAACGCCTTCGGCGGTTTGCCGCAGGCCAACGACCCCAATAACTTCATAACCGCGCAGCAGATCGTGGAAGTCATAGAGGGCCGCGGCCCCGGCTCATACGCCGCCAACCCGCTGCTCGACGCCAACACCGGCGCGGTCATCCCGGCAAACACCGCGTTGTTCCGGCGCGCCAACCTGCTGGCGACGATAAACTCAGGCGCCGGCGACCCGCAAAACACCTTTCTTTTCACCGGGCGAATAGATCATCGCTTCAGCAACGACACCAGTTTGTCCGGCCGGTACGCTTTTTCAGACAGCGATCGATTCGACGGCACGGTCAGTTTAAGCCCCTATCAGGGTTTCAACACGGGGATGGACAGTCGCAACCAGAGCGTCAATCTGACGCTTACACACGCGTTCTCGTCGCGACTCTTCAGCGAATCGCGCGTCGCCTATAATCGATTTTTCAATCTGCAACCCCTGGGCGCCGCTCCCGCGACAACGCCGTGCCTGCAATATCAGTTTTTCAACGCCGTGCCGGGCGGCTCCATAGTATTTCCGGGCTATTCGCCGGACGCCTGCGGCGGCTCCGCTCTTCCGGTCGGCGGCCCGCAGAACGTCTATCAGGCCTATGAGGGCGTGACGTTCCTGTTGGGGCGGCATACGATCAAAGCGGGCGGCCAGTATCTGCAACTGCGTGACAACCGCGTCTTCGGCGCGAATCAGAGCGCATTATTCCAGGCGTCCACGATACAAGGGATACTCAACGGCAATGTGGATGCGATTTCAGTGGCAATCGATCCCAACAACAAGGTACCCGGTAATATCTACAATACGGCGGTTGACGGCCCGTTCCGTTCCCCGAACTTCACGCGCCACTTCAGACAAAATGAATTCGCCTTCTACGCGGAGGACTCGATCAAGGTCAGGCCTCGCCTTACGCTCACTGCCGGCGTGCGCTGGGAATATTTCGGCGCGCCGCACAGTCCGGGGAACGAGCGCGCGCTCGATTCCAACCTTTATTTCCCGGACGATCCGAGTATGAACATCTTCCAGCAGGTGAGCGGCGCGAGCTTCCGGCAGACCGATCGATTCTATCAGCCGGATTACACTAATTTCGCTCCGCGCATCGGCTTCGCTTATGACATCTTCGGCGACGGGCGGACGATATTCCGTGGCGGTTACGGGCTGTTTTATGATCGCAACTTCGGCAACGCGCTCTTCAACGTGATTCAGAATCCGCCGAGCTACGCCGTGCTTCAACTGCAGGGCCCGCCGGCCCTGCCGATCATGACTAACCAGTTCGATACGCTGAACGCGGCCGGCCAGGCGTTGACGATCACGGGTTCGGCCCGCATGCTGGACAACAAGCTGAAGACGGCTTACAGCGCGCAGTTTAACGCCACGCTGGAGCGCGACCTCGGCAAGGGAGTCACGGGTTCGATTTCCTATCTGGGAGCGAACGGCATCAAGCTTTATTCGCTGAACAACCTCAATCAAATAGGAAGCTGCCTGCTTTTGCAGCGGATTAACCCCGCGTTCCCGTGCTCTCCGTCGGCCGGTGACAGCTCCAGCCGATTGAATCAGAGCGGCCTGACCGGAATAAACCGGCGCGGCAACGAAGGCCTCTCGCGCTATCATGGCTTGACCACCGAGATCCGCGCGGGGCGGCTGGGCGTGACAGGGTTGTCGTTCGACGCCGCATACACCTGGTCGCACTCGATTGATAACTCGAGCTCTTTCTTCGCCGATTCGCCGCTCGAAGGCGCCTTCGGCTTTTTCGGCTTCCGCGATCCGTACAACCCGGCGCTGGACAGGGCGGACTCGACCAACGATATCAGGCATCGTCTCACGCTCTCCGGCGTATGGGATCTCCCCTACGGCAATAAGTTCGATGGGGTTAAGGGGTACGTGTTCCAGGGCTGGAGCATGACCGGCATCCTGCAGGCGCAGACCGGCGGAGCGTTCACCGTTTATGACAACGACATCTCCAGTTGCAATTCCAGCCAGACGAACTTCTGCTACCCCATGCTCATCGGCCCGATCCCGGACCGCGTAGTGTCGTTATTTGGAGACGGTACGCTTCCGAACACCTTCAGCCTTTACTCCGGGCTGCAGAATACCTTCACCACTCTTAATAACTTCTGCCTGGGCGACGCCTCCTGCACGTCGCGCGTGGCTAACCTGCAGCCGGAACTTCTCTCGCCGCGCAACCTCTTCCGCACGCCTGGATATTGGACCTTCGACTTCGGGCTACAGAAGAGCATTAAGCTCCCGCGCGAGGGCACGAACCTGCAGTTTCGCTCGGAGTTCTTCAACTTCTTCAACCATTCCAACGTGTTCGTCAATCCGGGCTCGAACCAGTTCAATGGCGTCAATACGGCCGTCACCGCCAATAAGGGACTCCTGCCCGGCGGCGGCAAAGAGCGCCGTAACATTCAACTCGCTCTGCGGTTGACCTTCTAGAGCGGATTGCAATCGCATTGGTGGGACAATTTTTCAAATTGTCCCACTTCAGGCTCCAGATTCTAAGTGGGACAATTTGAAAAATTGTCCCACCCATCGGACAAAAAGACAGGGGACACAAAGTATTTTTGTGTCCCCTGTCTTTTTGTCCGATGGGTGAATCCTGGCGCCCTGTTCAGGCTTCCCACTTGATCTCGAAATTGCACTGGTTGAGAAAGACGGAGGGGCGGCGGACCTCTTTGATTTCGCAATCGACGCGCGCCAACTCGTTGAGCATGACCTTGAACACGTTGCGATAATATTCGTGCGCGCCTCCGAGGGTATCCAGCCTGTCCGCGAAGACCCCGTTGCGGAGCGACAAATCCACCTTATGGCGCTCGTGGTCAGCCATAATCCGGTTGAGGCTTCCGGCGAAACCGTGAGCGATTTTGCGAGTCCAGGCCATGGCCAGCCGGATTCGCAGCGGCGCGGGCAGAGTGTGGATCGAAACTCTGGCGAGACGCGGGAAATCGCGGCGCATCTCGTCAAACAACTTGTGCCCGGCTTCACCGAAGACGGCATGCGAATTCGGCTCCAGGGCGATCAGCCGAGCCAGGCGGATGGCCCGCGCGGAACTGATGATCTGAACTCTGCGCTCGATCAACTCCTGGGTGCTCGAGACGGTCAATCCGATCTCCCGAGTGGCCCGGGTATAGACTGACGGCATGCGCTCGCGTACAGCCTTCAATAATTCGTGCTGCACGAGCGGCGCGCAGGACGGCACGCCGCAGAGAACGTCGCGATTTTCATACCGCGGGACGCCGGGCGCTGATAAAGGTAGTGGGCGAATTTGATTCGGATAGCCTGCTGGGGCCCACATGGGTCACCTCCCTGGACAATGTCTGCCAATGTCTATCGGATAAAAATAAACTGGATGAATTTTGCAGGGATGCTCTACAACCGCGACTGGACAAGGCGCTTCCGCCGGCTTTCAGATACCCATGCAAACTTCACATCAGTTAAGCAGAAACATCCGGGCAAAAACAGGGTTCGAGTCGGTATCGCCTGAACCTGTTTTCAGCCTGCCAGCTCATTGAACACTAGTGAGGCCCGCAGCCGCTAATTGCAATGATTTGCTATTAAAGAGGAGTACGGCCACTACCACGTCACGGCAGTAAGTAAAGACATAACCGCAATCTTTACTACTTACGAGGCATGGGACATATATCTTAGAGAAACGTCCCTGTCAATAATTTTGTTTGATTTAGTGTTGACATGACTGAAATTTTTGTGATTGTGTCAGCGCCGCCTATGAAAGTTGAAGAGATCATCGCTGTTTACTGCCCTTCACCGCGACTCACGGCCGATTTTGGCGCCGAATGCTGGCGCCGCGCGCCCCGCCTGGCCATAGACCGCAATTGGCGTGGGGAAGAGGCGCCGGCCGAATTGAAAACCACCGCAATGGTCTTATGGAGCGAGCGGGAGATATTCTTCGGCTTCGAGTGCGGATATTCGGAACTGGACGTTGACGAAGAATTCGACGCGAATGAGGAGCGATACGCCCTGTGGGACCGGGATGTGTGCGAAGCTTTTGTCCGCTCGCCGGTCGAGCCGCACGAAAAGCATTACCGCGAATTCGAAGTCGCGCCGACAGGGCAGTGGTGTGATCTGATCGTCGACCGTTCACGTATGCTGGCCGATTGGCGGTGGCGCAGCGGCATGCGAACCGCAAGCCAGATCATCGCCGCGGAACAAATCTGGCGCGCGGCGATGGCTGTTCCATTCGACGCCTTCGGCTGCAAGCCTCGTCCGGACGATCTATGGCATGCGAATCTTTTCCGCATCAGCCGGTCTGGCGGCGAGCGCCAATATCTGGCGTTCTCTCCCACCTTCGCCGAAAAACCCAATTTCCACGTCGCCGAAGCCTTCACGAAACTGCGATTCGTGGCATGAATGCCGGCGACGTAGTTGTCGAATTCGAGTTTGCCGGCGACAATTTCGTCGCTCGGGAACACAAGATTGTTCGACCGCGACAAAGGTCTTCAGCCTTCCCATGCGGCGCTAGCGCTTTGAATCAATGACGCTTACATCGAATCAGCCGCGCCGTGATGGCCCGCGGCGCGGGCACGGCACAAAGCTTGCCATCTCCAGGTCTTCAAGAGCGGAAAAAATTGAGCGTGATTTGAAATCCGCTTTAACCAAAGCTAAAGGCCAGGCTGTATTCTGCAAATCGTAAGCGGACCGCCATAGAGCCGCGACTAGCGCCAGACAATCGATAACTGACGATAAATAAGATCAAGCAGGAGAAGTTAGGGATGAAAAAGTTTAAGTCGATCGCTCGCCGGAGTGTATCTATTGCAGCCGGCGCGGCGGTAGCGCCGTTTTTATTGACCGGAATCGCATTCGCGCAGACCGTCTTTCAGAAGGCGCCGGGCGTGTGGTTGAGCGGCGACGAGCGCAAACCCACCGCCGCTCACGTCGAAGAATTGGCGCAAAGCCTGCGCCGTATCAGCGGATTCAGCGAACTCCATTTTGCGAATGACGGCTCGCTGTCGCTCGGCGCCGCCCAGGCGGCCCAAACAGGATCGGCGGCCGCCAGGGACATCCTCACCCGTTCGCTGGGCTCGAGGCAGGTATTCATCATCGAAGATCACTCCGGCTCGCCTTTCGTGAATTTCGGCCAGTTGAATGAAGGATTGCGCTACGAAGACGCCATAACGGGGCTCCGCCTGATGGTCTGGCGCGTGCGCCTGGACTTCGACGATTTCCGCGAGATGCAGGCGTCGCGCGAGGTGCGGGATTCTTTCGATGTCGGTTTCACGGCGCTGCACGAGTTATTGCATGGGCTGGGTTACAAGGACGCGGCCGTCGTTGGCGACCTTGGCGAGTGCGAAGAGACGCTCAATCAGGCGCGGGAAGAATTGGCGCTGCCGTTGCGCGACCAGTATTTCGGCGACGAACTGCGAATGGCGCGATACTTCATCTCCGTGCGGTTGCGCTTCCGTAGCCGCCCCCCCCAATCCTCCGCCGGCGCCACTCGCTCGCGCATCCAATACCTTTTCTTTATGGTTCATAGCGAGCCCGGTCAACAGGGGGTGGCGGCCTTCGACTGCGGAAATGGGACCGCCATTCGACGCGAAGCGCCGAAGGATCAAAGGGCAAAGCGCGAAGAGTTGAAGGACCAAAAGGCCAGGGGATTGAGAGGGGATTGAGCGCTGAGCGGCCAGGCAGAGGCGGAAGAATATGGAATATTCCATATGACATATTACATGAAGACTGCGCGTAAATCGGCGGAGCCTTTGGAGTGCGGTAGCTCGGTACCGCTTTGGTAGTC
>DASUFM010000862.1:0-7393 GCA_036274535.1 Blastocatellia bacterium | reverse complement strand
GGCTCTCGATGGATATTAGCGATCGCTTCGCTGATCTGTGGGTCCGTGGCCGCGGTAAACCAGTTCGGCCGACCGCGGCCCTCGCTGCCTTCGCTGGAGGCTGTAATCGCATGTGACCGAACCGCTTGAATGAAGAGAATGTCGGAGAGCCGGCTGATGATCGGCGCGGCGCCAGGTCTGCGGGAAGCCGCTTCGCTGACGATCAGATCCAGAGTCGTCCCGAACCAGTCAACTACTTTGCTGTCTTTTCCTCCCTTTCCCGGCGTCGCGGAAAAATGCAGGAACGTCGGCAAAACTTTCAGTAACGGATGGCTCTCATGGTTTTCGAAGAAAAACGTTCCGCCTATAAACTTTGTGACTTCGCCTTCGCCCTCGACTTTGAACTTTCCATCCACTCCGGGAGGATTGAGCCGCAGCCATTCCTGAAGGTCTATGATTTCCGACCGCGGTGAATCCGAGACTTCACATGCGCATTTTTTCGTAATGATGATGAAATCGCCGGCCTTCAGATACTGGCGGATATTCAGCTCTTCAATCACAAGAAAAGCCGCTCCCTTGACCAGAATGAAAAACGGGGCGCCGCTCTCTTCCGCGATATGAAGCCCCCACGGCGCGCCTATCTCAACGGGGCAATAGACCGTGCTGCGGACTCGGACGCTATTCAAGACTTCGGTTAACGCATCCATTGCGAATTCCAGATTGGACGATTGGACATAAAATGCGGCGAATTGCACATAGAAACTCCACTCACGCGATTATATTATCCCACTCGTTGAAGGACAAAACCTGAAAGGAGCAATGATTATGTCTATCGTGATTACAACGCCGACGGGGAATATCGGCGGACGGGCTTTGCAACAACTTCTGGCGGCCGGAGCTGACGTCTCCGTCATCGTTCGCCAACCTGAAAAACTCTCTGACTCAATACGCAGCCGGGTCAGAATCCATCAGGGATCGCTGACCGATGTCGACCTGGTGACAAAAGCATTCAAGGGGGCCAAAGCCGCACTCTGGCTGACGCCTCCCAGTTACACGCATCCTGACGTCGCCGCTTATCACAACGAGTTGGGCGCTGTGGCCGCGACGGCGATCAAGGAGAGCAAAATTCCCTATGTGGTAAATATATCGAGCGCCGGCGCGCATCTCAAAAACGCCGGGCCGATCTCCGGCGTAGGCGAAGTTGAGCGACGTTTGAACGAAGCGGCGGAAAATGTCGTCAATCTGCGACCGGGATTTTTTATGGAAAATTTCCTCCAGCAGATCGAACCGATCAGGAACGACGGCGCGATTTACTTTCCACTCCCCGGCGATTTGCCATATCCGCTCGTTGCGACACAGGACATTGGCGACGTCGCGGCGCAATTGTTACTTAAGACTGGCTGGAGCGGTCATCAGGCCCGTGGCCTGCATGGGCCGGCTGACCTGACTTTCGCGGACGCGGCGAAAATTCTGAGCGAGTCGATCGGCAGGCCTTTAAAGTATGTTCAGATCACGCCGGATCAGGCATATCAGACATTCCTCGTCGTGGGCGCCAGCCCCGGTTTCGCGAAGGGGCTCGTGGAAATGTATCAGGCTCTCTCAAAACCGAATGCCATTGTGGAGCAGCGGACGCCGGAGACGGCGACGCCGACGACGCTGCGCGAGTGGAGCGATCAGTTCCTCCGCCCACTGTTTGCCGCTTAAAGCGGCGCCATGCTCCATATTAAATTCTACCTTCTCCATTCTCAGGCAATAGAAAATGCCTCTCTTACTGCCCAAGAATGGAGAAGGTAGAATTTAATATGGAGCATGATGAACTACTGCGCCACGAAAATGGCCCAACTCATCACTCGATTCTTCCTTCTCGTCACATAATTCTTCATAGCCTGGATCATCCCGCCTAAGATCGCAACCGCCTTATCACATCATCTTCAGGAATCAAGACGGGAGAAGGAAACAATGTCAAAGCTGCTCGCAACCAAGCCGCTCGATCAACTGCTCGACGAATCGCGTTCGGAAAGCTCACAGGGACTCGTTCGCGCGCTGGGACCGTATAACCTGATTTCTTTGGGAATCGGGGCGGTAATCGGCGCGGGGATTTTCGTCTTCACGGGCACGGCGGCGGCGCAATTCGCGGGCCCCGCGATTACGCTCTCGTTCGTGCTCGCGGGAATCGGCTGCGCTTTCGCGGGGCTATGTTACGCCGAATTCGCCGCGATGATTCCGATTTCGGGTTCGGCTTACACTTACGGCTACGCGACGCTGGGCGAAATTTTCGCATGGATCATCGGATGGGATCTGGTTCTGGAGTACGCGTTCAGTTCGGCCACGGTGGCTTCGGGATGGAGCGGCACAATCGTCAGTTTGTTGCAGGATTTCGGCGTCAATTTACCTCCGCAGATAATCGGAACGCCGGGAAGCGATCTTGTCTTCTTTCAAGGCCGCTGGACGCCGCCGGCGACGATTTTGCCCGCAATCAACGCCGCTGGAATCAGTCCGGACAGCCTGCCGCACGCGACCGCTGTTTTCAATCTGCCCGCATTCATTTCAATCCTGATCGTAACCGCCATCCTGGTCATAGGCGTCAAAGAGTCGGCGCGATTCAACACGGTCGCCGTCTTCATCAAAGTCGCCACGATCATCATCTTCATCGCCATCGCGGGCGTCTATCTATGGCATAACCCCGAAACGCTCAGAAACAACTGGCGCGAATTCATACCTGAAAACAAAGGCGAATTCGGGGCTTTCGGATGGTCGGGCATAGCGCGCGGCGCCTCGGTGATCTTCTTCGCCTACATCGGATTCGACGCGGTCACCACCGCCGCCCAGGAAGCCAGGAATCCGCAGCGCGACATGCCGATAGGCCTTCTGGGAGCGCTCGCCATCTGCACGATCCTCTTCCTTGCCGTAGCGGCCACATTGACCGGCCTGATGCATTATTCGCAATTGAACGTGGCCGCGCCCGTCGCCCTGGCGATTGACGTGACCGGAGTGAAGTGGGGCAGTCTGATGGTCAAATTCGGATCGCTGGCCGGATTGAGCACCGTCATGTTGGTGACCTTGCTGGGCCAATCGCGAATCTTTTACTCTATGTCGCGCGACGGATTGTTGCCGCCCTGGGTGAGCGCGATCCATCCGCGCTTCCGGACACCCTGGATTTCATCAATCGTGGTCGGTCTGGTCGTCGCTACCTTCTCAGGATTGTTTCCAATCAGCGTCCTCGGCCAGCTGGTCAGCATCGGCACTCTGCTGGCGTTCGTCATCGTCTGCGCGGGCGTTTGGATATTACGGATCAAACGGCCGGATATTGAAAGGCCGTTCAAAGCGCCCTGGGTTCCGTTCACTCCTCTGATGGGCATCCTGCTTTCGGCGTTGATGATGGCCAGCCTGCCGCTCGATACCTGGATTCGCCTGGTCGTGTGGCTATTGATCGGATTCGCGATCTATTTCGGATACAGCCGAAAACACAGCCGATTGCAGGCCGGCGAAAAAACTCCGGCCATCAATCAACGCGGCTGAACTGATGGGCTGGCAGGATCGCGCGGGCAGCGTCGAGGCCGGCAAATTTGCTGACCTGATCGCGGTCGCCGGCGATCCGCTCAAAGACATCAACAAACTCAAACAGGTCAAATTCGTGATGAAGGGCGGCGAAGTGGTCAAAAACGAATTCCCAAAGTAGAATTCCTTCGGGAGAGAAAAAACATTATGAAAGCAATCGTCGTTGAAAATTGCGGCGGCCCGGAAGTGTTAGTCTACCGCGACGCCGAAAAGCCTGAGCCTAAAGCCGGCGAAGCGCTGGTCAAACTTGAGGCCATCGGCGTCAATTACATTGACGTTTATCATCGTACAGGACTTTACCCACTGCCGCGTCCGTTTATTCCCGGATCGGAGGCCGCGGGCGTTGTCGAATCCGTCGGCCCCGGCGTGACCGAGGTTGCGGCCGGCGACCGTGTGGCTTATGCGATGCAGCCCGCCGCCTACGCCGGATACGCCGTCGCGCAGGCATGGAAGCTGGTCAAAATTCCGGAAGGCGTGAGCGCCGAACAGGCCGCCGCCACAATGCTGCAAGGCATGACTGCGCATTATCTGGTGACTTCAGTCTACCCGCTGAAAGCCGGCGAAACAGCGTTGATTCATGCGGCCGCGGGCGGCGTCGGATTGCTGCTGATTCAATTGGTCAAGCGCATCGGCGCGCGCGCCATCGGTACGGTTTCTACTGAAGCGAAAGCGCAACTCGCTCGCGAAGCCGGAGCGGATGACGTCATTCTCTACACCCGGCAGGATTTCGAAGCGGAAACGCGGCGGTTGACCGGCGGCAAAGGCGTGCAGGTGGTTTACGATTCGGTCGGACGCGACACGTTTTTGAAAAGCCTGTCGTCGCTCGCGCCGCGCGGGATGATGGCGCTATTCGGCCAATCGAGCGGCCCGGTCGAGCCCTTCGACCCGGCGCTGCTCTCGCAAAAAGGCTCGCTCTTTTTGACGCGGCCGAGCCTGTTTCACTACACGGCGACGCGCGAAGAATTGCTCTGGCGCGCCGGCGATCTGTTCAACTGGATCAAATCGGGCGAGTTGAAACTGCGGATCGAAAAGACATTCCCGCTCAGCGAAGCCGCCGAAGCGCACAGGCAGCTCGAAGGCAGAAAGACGACAGGTAAAGTGTTACTGATTCCCTAGGGCCTGTTATTAACTTTTCCGCAGTCTTACCTGATGAGTAAATCAATCGTAAGAGCCTTATTCCTGATGGCGCTGATCGCAATAATCTGCGATCGCAAGCCCGCCAGATGACCCATTGGAGCCTAAAAATAATGCGGGAGGGGAACGAATCCCCTCCCGCCGTTGAAAGTTCGTCACGAATAGCGCTCTAGAACTCCAGCCGCAACCCCAGCCGCATGTTGAACGGCAGGTAATATCCGCGCGTCAAATCAGTCGCCGCGATGCCGGGCTTGAGGAAGTCCGGGTTGATCTGGTTGGCGGTGCTTTCGCGGAACATGTCAGGAAGCCGCAGTTGTTGGTTATTGGTAACGTTGAAGAAGTCGCCGACCAGCGTAAACCGCCAGCGTTCAGTTAATGGGATCTTGTAATCGGCGTGCAGATCGAGGCGCGTGAAGAACGGCGTGCGGCCCAGTTTGCCGCGTCCGCCTACCGGGATTTCGCCGGCGGTAGAGTAAACCGGATGCGCCAGATATTCGCTGATCGGCACACCCGATTCCATGTGGACGCCCGCACCGAGGCTCAGCCCCTTCAGGCGATTCGCGAAGACCTGGTCGCCGAGCGCGTAGCTGCCGTAGATGTTGGCGATGTGCCTGCGGTCGGTGTTGAGCGGGCCGACTGCGAACTGGTCGCCGAGCAGATTGAACTCGCCGGCCGTGAAGTCGAACAGCGAACTGATGGCCGGGTCAGTCTGGCCGTTGTCGTTGCGGAAATGTCCTTCGTAATTTCCAGTCACTTTGGCGATGCGCCAGTTCGAAAGCAATTGCCAACCCTTCGAGAAGCGTTTGTTAAGCTCTATTTCGACCGCGCGGTATTTGCGGATCGCGTCCGGGAAACCGTCAGCCACGCCGTCCGAGCCTGGATCGCCAGCCGGCGCGCCGTTCGCGCCGTTCGGCCGGTAGCAGACGCCAAGATCAGCGTTTACAAAGTTCGGGCTGCACGCCGCCGGCACGTTGGTGACGTTGCCGTCCGCGTCCAAAACGGGCGTGAACATGACGCTGATCGGGTTGACCGCCGCGTCCAGCCGCGAGGTGATGTTGCCGATGAAATAAGTCTGGCCGAAGAAGTCGGCGCTCTCAGGCGCCACCACAGCGGCGTCTTCCACCACGCGTTTCACGCGGCGGTCCAGATAGCGAACCGACAGGGTGAAATCGCCGGGCAGTTGTTGTTCGAAGCCGATGACGTGCTCGTCCGAATAACCGAGCCTGGTTCCGGGAAGGATCGGGCTTGAGGGATTGGAGAGCGAAACCGAAACGGTATCGCCAGTGCCGCCCGCCGCGCCGGTCAGTAAATGCGCGGCGTCGAGCAGCGGCGTAACAGTGCCGAACGAATTGATCTTGACGCGTGGCGCGCCGTTGACTATCTCGAAATCCGGAGCGAAGCGGCCGTTGCGGAAATCCGTCTCGGCCGACAGCGAGCGCTCGGCCAGGTCCAACGGGATGTACTCGAAGAAGCGGCCGAAATTATAATATAACTTCGTCCTGCCCTTGCCGAATGGATCGACCGTCGCGCCCAGCCGCGGCGCCCACGCGCCGGTGAAGCTGTAACCTATACGACTGCCGTCGGCGCCCGGATTGCCGATCAGGCGCTCCTGTTCGTGGCGCAGGCCCACGAGCGCGGTGACATATTTATTAACGCGCCAGGTGTCTTGTATGTAGGCGCCGTGATAGTTCGATTTGGTGTCGAAGGAAGTGTTGCCGTATTCGCCGCGAGTCTGCCGCAGGTAAACGCGCCGTTCTCCCACGCCCGGCACATTCATAATCGGGCAGAGCGTGCAGGTTGAATCGAGCGGCAGAGAGAACAAATCCCACACCGCGTTGACCTGCTGGCCAATGGCCGCCGCCGCCGCGCCCGAGAGGTCAGTCACGGGCACGCCCGTGGCGTTGGTCGCAGGCACGGTGTATTTCGGTCCGCTGCGGTCGCGGACGCCCGCGTAGAAGGCGCGCTGGAATTGATAGCCCAACCCGAAAGTGTGCTGGCCCCAGAAACTCACCTGCTTCGAGGTGTCGAAGGTGGCGCGGTAGGTCGTGCTATCGGTAGGCTCGAAGAAGCCGTAGCCGATCGCAGTAAAGTTGCCGCGCGCCGGCTGCGTGCGGTCTATGATCTGGTTGAAATTGGAGAAGCCCGATTCGTTGAAACTGTTGCGCCCCTGGCTGAACGACGCCGTCACCGTCCAGGTCGGACTGAGCGTGCCTGTGTAGCGCGTTGAAATGTTACGCGTGCCGTAATCGAGCTTGTTGAGCGCCGTCAGGTTGTCGATGTTCGTCGTCACGAACGGCGCGTTGTTGGTCACGGTCGGGTCGCCGAATATCGAGAACGCGAACTGGTGATTCGGATTGACGTTGGTGTCGAGTTTGACCGCATAGTTGAGCGTGCGGTAACGGCGCTGTGTATCGCCGAGCGTTTGCTGGAGGCCGGAGCCGGCCGCGCCGCGCACGATCTCCCGCCGGACCGTGGGATTGAAAGAGCCGAAGAAAAAGACCTTGTCCTTCAGCCCCAACACCGGCCCGCCTAGGTCGAAGCCGGCGTCATAGTTCTCCTCATGCAGCAGTTTGCCGAATTTGTTGGTGCGCAAATCATCCGGCTGGTTGCGCGTGGCCTCGAACGCCTGGGGCCGCGCGTAGCCGTAGAGCGAGCCGTGAAATTCCCTGCCGCCCGATTGAGTGATGATGTTGATGATGCCGCCCTGCGATTGGCCGTATTG
>DASUFM010000861.1:0-4789 GCA_036274535.1 Blastocatellia bacterium | reverse complement strand
GACCGCGACCAGTATGGAAGCGCCCGGCTCGTATGCGACCGCGGATCTGAAACCGCCGGGCAGAGGGCCTTTCGCGAGCTTCCATGTGCGACCGCCGTCTCTGGTTATGGCCGCATTGTCACGCGCTTCGCCTTCCTTCTTGTAATCACCGCCTACAATCACCCCGTTCCTGGAGTCCTTGAAAGCGATCGAAAAAATGCCCATGGACGGCTGGCCGCTCGGGATCGGCGTCGCCGCCACATGCCAGGTTTCGGCGCCATCGGTCGAGCTGAGCACGCGCGCGGCGCTGGTGGCGATCCACACGTTATTTTTGCCCTGCGTGACGACGCATGTTCCGCTGGCGGCAAAAGCGCCTTCACCCGCGAGAGCGGGCGGGAGTCGCTCGGACGGAACCTCTTTCCAGTTTGCTCCGCCGTCGGTGGTTTTGATAATCACGAAACGGCCATCAACCGAATCGCTCACGGCCACGCCGCGATCGGCGTCCCAGAACGCCATCGCGTCGAAGAACGCCTTCGGATTGCCGTTGGTGAACTGCAAACGCCAATGCTCGCCGCCGTCAGTAGTTTTGTATATTCTTGAACGCTCGCCTTCGCCTATGCTGAGCAGATAAGCGGTGTCGGCGTCGAACGCTTCCACATCTCTGAAATCAAGGGCTTCGGCGCCAGGCACGGTCGCCACCTTCCAGTTCGCTCCGCCGTCGGTCGTTTTCAGATAAACGCCGTCGCTCCCGCTCGCCCACGCGACAGTCGAGCTGACCGCGCTGACGCCGCGCAGTCTGGCGGTCGTTCCACTCGACTGAGTGATCCATTTGGGCGCGATGGTTTGCGCGGCCCCAATGCAGAGCCCGACGCAGATCGACAGGAAGAAACTTCTTTTCATCTCTTTCATGAACCCCATATTTGTATTCAGGCCTTTGGCCCTTTGCTTGCGTTTATATAAGCGTTTGGAGTAGCGCCTTTTGGCCTTCAGGCGGACTCCAAATTTATGTCGAAGGAGATTGTTATGGATATCGAACTTTCAAGCTCCGCCTTTCGCGAAGGCGAGGCCATTCCGATTCAATATACATGTGACGGCGCCAATATTTCTCCGCCGCTGCGATGGGGAGCCATTCCTAAAAACTCACAAAGTCTCGCGATCATCCTCGAGGACCCGGACGCTCCGGCCGGGGTTTTCGTCCACTGGGTCATTTTCAACCTGCCGCCGATAGTCGCGGACCTGCCCGAGGCCACACCGGCGACGGAGGAACTTGCGGAGAGCGGCGGCATACAGGGCAGGAACGATTTCGATAATATCGGTTACGACGGCCCCTGCCCACCTCCGGGCAGCAAACCGCATAGGTACTTCTTCCGCCTTTATGCGCTGGACACAAAGCTCAAGCTTCAGGCGGGCGCCACAAAGCATGAATTCGAGCGCGCGGCGGAAGGTCACATTATCGCAGAGGGGAGATTGATGGGCGCTTATAAGCGCGGGGCAGTCCGTGCGGCGGGCCGCTGAGCGCAATCAGATTTCTAAAGATCGCAACCAATCGGACGCCTTGCGGCCTGTGACGGCCAGACCGCCGCTGGTGTCCAGTGTGAGATGGTACGCGCCGGGTTCCGTTTTCAGATTTGCGCCTTCCTCGCGCTGTCGAAGATAAATTTTCCAGCCGGCGTCTGACAGTCCTTCATTTCTCGCGACGCGTCCGGCAAGACGAGAACGAACCATTTCCGGCGCAAGGCGGCACTCTATCAATCTCCATTGCGCGCCGGATTCAACGGCCAGCAATCGCGCTGTCTCCAGCGCCGCGGCGTCTCTGAACGTGGCATCCAGAATTATACTGCGGCCTGCTTTCAGCGACTCGCTCGCGGCTTCGATCATTTTCCGGTAAGTTAGACGATTGGCTTCGGCCGTGTAAACTCCTTCGCCGTAAGCGACCGGCTTTTTCGCGTCGCCGAAGAGAGCGCGGCGCGCCGCGTCGGAAGAGATCGCCTGTAACCCGAGTTCCCCCGCGATGGCGCGGGCGACGGCGGTCTTGCCGGTTCCGGAAAGCCCCCCGACGGCGATCAGCGAAGGCCTCCTCAGACGCGACGCGTAGCGGCGCGCCAGTTCGAAAAAATTCCCAGCCCGAATCGCGGCGTCTTCGCGCTCGTCTTCATTGAACTCCACTTCATTCAGTCTGAAGCTCAGAACCTTGCCTCGCACATAAGCGCGATAGCATTTATAAAAAGGCAGCAGCGAGAAAAAGTCTACGTCGCCGTTTCGACGCTGATAGGCTTCGGTGAAGTAATAACCGAGATCCGGCCTGCCTCGCGCCTCCAGGTCCATCGCCAGAAACGCCGCTTCACTCGCCACGTCGCCGCACCTAAAGCGATCGTTGAATTCGATGCAGTCGTAAATGCAGATCGCGCCATCCGTGACGCATACGCTCTCGCATCTCACATCGCCGTGCCCGTCAACGACCAGGCCTTCGCGGACGCGCCGGTCGAAGATGCCGGCTTTAGTCTCAATCTCTTCATTCACCCACGCGCGAATCGCGTTGTATGCGGACTCGCTGATCGTGCGGCCGATGAACGGCTTGGTCTGGATGAAGTTCTCTTCCCAATTGTGGCGGATTTCATCCAGGCCGCCCCATTTCGCTATCTCGGGCCCGCGCGAGGCGCCTTCGTGAAATTCGCAAAGCCGAGCGGCGACCCGCTCAATGACCTCTTCGGTGACACTGTTATTCGCGACCATCCGATCGAGCATCCGATCTTCGGGCAGCCGTTTCATCCAGACGCAGTAATCGACGACCTTTCCCGCTCTTCCCGAAAATCGAATCCGTCCGTCAAGATCAGTCACCTCGCCGACGCCGATGTATGCGTCGGGGCACAATCGGCGGTTGAGTCGTATTTCATTCTCGCAGGCCTTCAATCGCTTATTCGGTGTAGTGTAATCGAGAAAACCGAAATCGACGGGCTTTTTCAGCTTGACGACGCGATTGCGCCCGAGCAGCAGGACGGAAATGTGCGTCTGCTTTATTTCGACCGGCAGTTCGTCTTCGGACCATTCCGGAGCGTTGCGCAATTGCTCGACCATTTTCAGCCAGGCCGCCATATCAGTCTTTTCATCGGGGTTCATTGAATCCATATCATCAAAACCCGCAAATCCGGCGCCATAAAACGAATTGGCTTGTCATTTGCAAGCAAAAAAAACAGGACCTATAGGGCTTATAAGTCCTATAAGTCCTGTCCCTGGGAGGAAAAATGGAAAGCAAAGTGAAAATTCTCGGACATGCCGTGCACCCAATTCTAGTGGTGTTTCCTTTGGCGCTTTTCGCTACGGCTGTGATTTTTGACGCATTCGGGTGGGTGACTGGGAGTGGAAGATGGCTGGACGCTTCTTTTCGGATAATCGCCGCCGGCATCATAGGCGGGCTGATTGCGGCGCTTTTCGGGCTGATCGATTTTCAGGCGATTCCCCGGAGCACAAGGGCCAGGAGAATCGGCGTCTGGCATGGCCTGGGCAATGTCGCGGTCATACTTCTGTTCGCAGCAAGTTGGTTTACGCGCTGGCCAAGTCCGTCCAATCCCGGAACGTTGCCGGTGATGCTTTCGCTGATTGGCGCGCTGTTGATGCTCATAACCGGCTGGTTGGGCGGGGAATTGGTAGAGCGTCTGGGCGTGGGCGTAGATGAAGGCGCCAATCTCAACGCGCCGAGTTCGCTGACCGGCCGCGACGCTACCAGAAGCCGTTTGCGGGATGAGTCCCAATTGCACAGACCCTAGCCATATTTCATATTCCATATGTCATATTTCATATGATATAGAAGAACTGTTTCTTCTATGTCATATGAAATATGACATATGGAATATGTCATATTTATAAGGCCTCTCTGCGAAATTCTTCGGCCAGGTATTCGCTAGCGCGCCATGAGACAGCCGCGATAGTCAGTGTGCAATTCTTCTCCGGGTTGGAAACGAACGACGCGCCGTCGACCACGAAAAGGTTTTTGATCTCGTGCGCCTGGTTGAATTTGTTGAGCACGGAGGTTTTCGGATCGTCGCCCATCCGCGCCGTGCCGACTTCGTGTGTGGCGTCGCCGGGCGGCGGCGGCAATGTGCGGGTGTAAGGAATGACTTCGGCGCCCGCGGCGCGCAATAACTCCTCGGCGGTATCGTACATCAGTTCCGCCATTTTTAATTCATTGTCATGCCATTTGGCGTTGAATCTCAGTTGCGGGATCCCGTAACGATCCTTCAATCCGTCGGGGGCGATCTCGCAATAGTTGTCGAAGTAAGGCAGGCATTCGCCGAAGCCGGCCATGGAAACGCGCGCCGGGTTGAGGTCGCGCACTTCTTTCTTGAACGACGAGCCGAAACCGCCGACGCGTTTGGCGAAGCCGGGATAGGCGCCGGAACCGCTGCCGGGTTGATACTGCCAGCCGCGCAATACTGAGACTTTGCGTCCGCCTTTTATGTTCGTGTGGCGCGGAATGTAGATGTGCCCGCCGCCGGCGCCGTCGTCGTTGAAGACCTCGCCGCCTTTTATATTCGTCAGCCACCCGCCGATCATCCCGGCTTTGAAATTGTCCATCAGGTAATGCCCCAATACGCCGGACAAGTTGGCCAGGCCGTTTTCGTGATTGCGCGTTTTGGAATTGAGCAGGATGCGCGTCGATTCCATCGCGCCCGCGCCCAGCGCGACTACTTTCGCGTAGGCTTCGTAAGTCCGCTTGTTTTTCGTATCGATGAATTCGACGCCGCGCGCCTTGCCGGTCTTCGGATCGAGCAGGACGCGGTGAACCGCCGCGCCGGTGCGCAGAGTGAAATTC
>DASUFM010000860.1:0-6214 GCA_036274535.1 Blastocatellia bacterium | reverse complement strand
CGCGATTTGAAGCGGGTACGCGCCGCCTTGCTCCACGTTCCATGAGCCTTCGACTACGACGCGTCCGGCGCTGAAGACTTGAAAGCCGGCGCTGAACTCGCTGCGCGCGTCCGACGAGAGGGCGAATGGCGATTCGATCGTTCGCGTGTTCGCTCCCATCGCCAGACCCAGCCATGAGACTAATAGCAACGCCTTTTTTCCGACCAGTTCCATAGTCCTGTCCTCATAACGATCGCCTCCGAATAAGGTGGGACAATTTGCCAAATTGTCCCACCTGAGCTGAGTGCGAATAAGCCGGCCGATCAAAGTGGTAATAACAGGCAGGCGGCTTCATCGACCGTGTATTGCGCCCAGCAGCCGGCCTGGGCAAAGAAGTCTCCCTCATGGCTTCTGAGGCATCTGTCACGGGTACGTTTGGCGTCCGTGCGACATGCGGCCGTTGGCGATACGCCGGTGTCGGGGTCGTCTTCAAGATCATGGTTTACTTTATGCTCTACATATTTGGTGAGCAGATACGCGGCGGCGCCCAGCGCGATCCCGCCGAGGACAGAGGCCGTGATCGGATCGATCTGGGCCGGTTCGACGGACGCGCCCGGAGTTTCGGCCGCCGCCGAGCGATAGTCGTTGATGGAAACGAATGAATTGTACAGCGGCTGTTTACTCAGGAACCCGGAAGCGAAGCCGGACGCCATGCCCGTCTTCGGCGACGAAGCTGGAGACGAAAACGAGATGCCCTTTTGTTTGGACGCCTGTTGTAACCGGACGCCGACTCGTTTCAGCATCGCCGCATCGCCGTCGAACCGCCGCTTCAGCGCCGTCTTCAGATCGTTGAATCCCCCGATTCTGCTGATCGCGAGCGATTTGCTCTTTATCTGAGTGGCGACGCCGTTGGGCGAGAGCCGATTCGCTTCGGCTTCCACGCCGGCTTTGAAGGAGGGAACGTTTATAGCCAGTGTGAATCCTTTGCCGAATACCATGCCGTCATCGATTTCATTCTTCTGCAAAATAGCTATCGCCCTCTTCACGTCGGCTTCGGTCTTGAGCGGAGCCTGTTCGAGGGCGCTGATGTTTCGGATCGCCGTGTCGTATTTGGCGGCGTTCGTCTGTTGAAGAGATTGTTTTGCGTTAGCCCTGGCAAGAATGGACTGGAATTTCCGGGTTTTGATTTCCTGCGCGCCGGCCGCGGCGCCGAGCGTTGGCGCGGTCGGGCTGAACGCGCCGAAGTTAAAGCAGAAGGCCGTGATCGCCATGGCCCTCAGTGTCCGACTGATGGTTGCTGTTTTGCTTTTCATACACGTCTCCCAGGTGGTTTCGCCGTTATTCGGCGAAGCGTTGAGTGTTAGTGATTGCTCGACCATGTCTTCGGATAGACGAGCGTGATAGAAAGGATGGCTTGAGGTAGGAGGTTTGCCTCGCGCTCAATCATGACTGGCGGATTGAGGCGAAACGTTTGGAGAAAATTTTTCAGACGAACAAACAGTACGGGGAGCGTGGGCGATCTGAGCTAAATCAGACCACGCGAGATTGGGTCAGTACCGCGAGCGGTAGCGAGCGTCGCAGATGCCTGGTTCACGCTCCCTACCGGTCGCGGTACTGACTCGGCGCCCCAATCTTGTGTGGTCCGATTTAGATCACCCCTGCTCCCCTTATTGTAATCTTTGAGGCTCCGCTCCTTCTTCACCGAATAACCAGCGGTGTTCCGCAATTCAGGCAGAATTTCATGCCCGGTCCCGCCGGTTGATTACAGGTCGGGCATGCGCCCGGGCCGGTGATCTGGTTGGCTTGAGGGTAATTCCCGGCCATGATGTTCTGATACTCAGGGCTATCGGCCCATTCATCTATGAATCTCGCGCGCTCGACAGGGAATGGATGCGTGTAATTCGTGTTGGCCATAAAGCGGTAGAATCGGTCCAGGGCGCTTTGATCCAGTCCCTCTTTGTAAGCTCGCGCCTGGTTGAGGAATTGTTCGCCGCTCTGCCCTTCCGCATACCTTTTTGTTCCACCCGCCAGTTTCATGAGCATCGTTACGCATGGGCGGACATCCTGCAACACGAGCAATGCGGCCCTGTCAGAGCTGAGCTCGGTTCGCCTGTCCCACATGAATAAAGCGACTTCAATACCCATGCCGACCAGTCCGCCGATTCCCATCGTGACGCTGCCGATCATTTCGATAAGCGGCCTGATGCCGCGGGCCATCATTTTGTAGAGCACGTGGCCGCACTTGATGTGTCCAAGCTCATGCGCGATTACACCCATCACTTCATTCTCATCCATTACATCCAGCAATCCGGTCTGCAACACGATGAAAGGATTGTTATGCCCCGAGGTATAGGCGTTAACCCCGCCATACATCACATACAGCTCCGGTTCGGGAACATCCAGGATGGAGCAGCATTCAAGCATCATGGCGTAAATTTTGGACATCTGTCTCGGCCCGACGCGTATTGCGCCTCCGACGTTGTTAACGTATTCCATGCGCTCGATGCCGTACTCGATATACTTTTTGACGAGCCAGTCGAATCCCTTCATTTTCTTGAGATTCTCAGTCGCCTGTCTGTCCATCGGATGTTGAAACGCTGAAGCGGGAAGACCTTTGAACGATGTTCGCTTCATCGTCGTGGTTATTGCGGAATTGTCCATCGAGATGCCTCCTTACCGGCTGTTTGTGGTGAAATGCTCTGAGTGTATTTGGCCAGCCGCCCGGGCAGTGGCGCGGCGCGGCGCCAGTCTAGAATGGATTCTGCCTCAACGCCAGTCGCCTTGAAGAATAAAGGCGCCCCAGCGATAAGGGACGGCGTTTGGCTCCGCCTTCCACATTTCTATCTGGGCTGCTCGAAGCGCGGCGGCTGGGCGCAATCCATCCTTAAGCATTCGATGGTAAAACAGTTTCATCAGGTTGGCTGTAGCCTGGTCGTTTACATTCCACAAACTGGCCACCACTCGCTGCGCTCCGGCGTGCATGAATCCGCGCGTCAAACCGATCAATCCTTCGCCGCTGACCTCCTGTCCCAGCGCGGTCTGGCAGCCGCTCAAGACGACGAGGTCGGCGTTCAGCTTCAGGTCGTAAATTTCGTGCAGTCGAAGAAAGCCGTTGCGCGGCCGTCCATGCTCATCCACCAGCGAGAGGACCAGGCCGGATAGCGCGGGGGTTTTACTGTTAAGCAGACCATGGGTGGCGAAATGCAGGATGCGGTATTCGCCGAGTTTTCCGCCGAGCGCCAACTGCCGATCGGCCGCGAAATCCAGCGCCTTTAATCGCTCGGAAGGCGGCAGCAAGCCGGTGATCGCTTCAGCCTCCTGGCGACTGAAAAGCAACCGTCTGAAAACCTGTATGCCGGAGTCTTCGGCCGACCTTTCGACGTCGGATACGATTTTCGCCGGCGCCGCGCCGTTACCAGCGTCCCCGCCATGATCCGGCGCCTGAATTTTGTCCGGCTTCGCTGGGGCATCGTATTCCACCCGCTCATCGTCGCCGCTGAAGACCGGGTCGGCCAGGACAGCCAGCGCATATGGGGCGGGGGATCGGCCGGTTCTGAGCCGCCGCAACGTCGCCAGCACTGAAGCCGACGGCAGTGTGACAATCTCGTGATTAACGATCAACGGCGTTTGGGAGGCGGAGGGACGGAGAGACAGAGCGGCCGAGGGCCTGGGAGAAGAACTCCCCGTTTTTTTGTCTCTCCGTCTCTCCGTCCCTCTGTCTCTCTGTCTCTCTGTCTCAGGCTCCGGCAGCACGCCGAAAGGGATGTAATGCAATATGCCGTCGCCGACTATCAGTAGGCGTTTTTTGCCGAGTTTTCCCGCCAGAGGGCCGAGAATCATCCGGCTCAATTCAGCGGCGGCCTGATCGAATTCCGTTTTCTTTATGGCCTGTCGCGCATGTTTTTCCTTGAGCGTTTCGCCGCCGGGAGGCGATTTACGCGATGCGAGCAATTCCTGGACGCGTCGCGCGGCTTGATCGATTTTCCTGACGGGAGGGAGCTGGTAACTGCTGATCGAATCCGGCGTGACCATCCATATATAGCCGTACGCCGAGCCCAGCATATATTCGAGCAGGACGGTATTCTCATCCAGCAACTGCCGCTGAATTTCAGATGGGCTGAGAGGAACTGGCGTCTTCAGCGCGGCATACTGAGGATGGTTATCGCGTATCTGCCCGTTGAGCAGGTCCTTCTCCCGGAGAAGTTCTTCTATCTCATTGTCGATTTGCGCCAGTTTTTCTATCTGTTTGCGGGCGCCTGCCTGCGCGCGCCGGTTTTCAGCGGATTCGAGTTTCAGTTCGAGCTCATTGAGCCTGCCCAGATACCCTGTCCCAATCCACTTACTCAAATCGATTCTCGATTCCGACAGCAATTCGAGCATTGTCCGCAGCCGGTATTGCTCGCTGGTCCGCAAGGCCAGACTGTCATATCCGGCGGCTGGATCCTCTCGATGCCGCCACATCAGCGTGTGAACCTGAATCCTGTAAACATGCGTCATCCATGGTTGTGACAGGATGCGGTATTCCGGGCTGGAGATTTCCGCACGGATCTTTTCCGCGACGGCGATCGCCTGATCAATATCCTTTAGCGCCGATTCCGCCTGATTCAATATCAGATGCGCCTCGGCCTTACCGGACAGCGCTCTGACTTCCATTCTCGTATCATGGATCTCGCGGCTGAGACGGAGGGCCACTTGAAACGAATTCAAGGCCATTTGAGCTTCTTCAGGCGCCTGCTTGATTTCCCATCGCTTAAGGTGGGATAGCGCGATATTGACAAGGGGGCCGGCGTCCGAGGGCAGATATTCACCATTCACTCTGTCGCCGAGCGCCGTTTTGAACAACTCGAGCGATTTATCCAGATCTCCTTTTTCATGGTAGATAAGGCCGAGGTTATTGAGAGTTCTGGACACCTGGACGCGGTTGCCGATCTCGCGCCAGTATCGCAAGGCGCGTTCGTAACAATCGAGCGCCTGGTCATAATCTCTGAGTTTCCAGTACTGAACCCCGATATTGTTATACGCCTGCGCCGCGTTGTAGCGGGCGCCTATCTTTTCGGCGAGCTCGATTGCCTGGGTGTAATAGCTCAGCGCGTCCTGCATATCGAACAGATTGGAGTAGGCCATGCCCATCAGGTTGAGCGCCGAGGTTTCGCCGAAACCATTGCCGATCCCACGCCACATGGGGAGCGATTCCTGCAGTAAATTGATGGCCTGCTCATTCTCATTGAGCCTGATGTGAAGCAGCGCCATACTGTTCAGCGCGAAAGCGTATTGCCCTTTGTCTCCCGAATCGCGCGCCAGCGGCAGCGACCGCCTGTAAGCTTCCAGCGCCAGATTCGCCTCGCCCAGCTCCGTATGGGCGAGCGCGATGGCGGTCAGGCTTTGCGCCAATTCGCGTCTGATCCCGAGCGATTGCCTGATGGCCAGCGCCGCCTCGTAATATTCAAGAGCCCTTCGGTATTCATCAAGATTGTGCCAGCCCCAGCCGGCGCTGCTGAGCGATATCCCTTCAAAACGCCTGTCTCCCAGCTCGCGCGCTATCGGCAGCGCCTGCAGGTAAAACTTGATCGCGCGCTGAAAGTTATTCCTCTTTTCATTGACCACTCCGAGATAAATCAGAGTCTTCATTTCATAGCGCCGTTCGCCCAATTCGCGCCATTGCTGGAGCGCGGCGCCGTATATCGCCTCGGCCCGCGGCAGGGAATCCGCCTTTCCGCGCAGCAGCGATTGAGTCGCCTCTGAAAATTTTCTTTCCGCGTCGACGAATTGCGAATCGCGGGGCGTGGACGCTCGCCATTCTTCGACTCTGATTTTGTAACTCGCTCGCGCGGCTTTGGGGTCGGCGGAGCTGATTTTGAGCTGGTAATCCCCATTTGTTTCGGCTATCAGCGAGAGATATTCAGGCTCGCCCTGCTGGTAATCGTTGACCTCCGCCAGGGGCAGGCCGTCCGGTTTGAGCAGGACCAGGACGGCGTCCGCGGAGGGCTGTTCGACGGCTATGCGCGCGAACTCCCCGGCTTTGAGCGGCAGTATGTATATATGCTGTTCGGCCCCTCCGATTTCTTTTTCGATTATCGAACCCGCTGTCAGAGTGGTTTGGATCTGTTGCGACAGCGCGCCTGAAGAATCAGGGGACAAACAAATAATGGAAAAACAAAACAACGGCGCGAGCCGCGCCAGCGGCCGAGGTCTCCCATGGATCATAATTCCGCCTCTCAATGGAATTTGGAGCCAC
>DASUFM010000859.1:0-8467 GCA_036274535.1 Blastocatellia bacterium | reverse complement strand
AAGCGCCAGCGCCACAAAAAGGACAAAGTCGAGCTCATAAGTGGGGGGATTGAATACACCTGCGCGCCAAGGGAAAAACCGAATTCAAACCTTGAGAAGTCACTTCTGAGGAAGAAAAACGGTGGAGCGTCGAACTTCAGTTCCACGCCCCACCGCCATCTTATGCAGGGGAAAGCGCAGGTCAAGCTTTCGAACCGCGCTATCCGTTTATGTGATGACCCTGTTAGGGAAAAAATTTTTATTGGTGATTGATGGTCGGTGGCTGGTGGTTGGTGGCGGGTTTTGATCGCCATTTCGGAAGTTTTCCACCAATGGTCGAAACAACGATCAAAGACTGGTTACCGGAAATCGAAAGAACCAACCACCAGGCGCCAACCACCAGAAGCTACTTCTCTTCTTCGTTTCTGACCACGACTTTGATGGTGGCCGTGACTTCGCGATGAAGTTTGATCGGCGCCTCGAATTCGCCCGGCTCCTTGATCGGGTCTTTCAGCATCACGCGGCGACGGTCGATCTCATAACCTTTCGCGGCGAGGGCTTCGGCGATGTCCATCGAGGTGACCGAGCCGTAAAGAATGCCGTGCTCGCCGACCTTGCGCGTGAATTCGAGCGTGACATCTTTGAGGAGGTTGGCCTGCCCCGTCGCCGCGCCGAGTTCGGCGGCCTCTTTTTTGAGAAGGTTTTTGCGCTGCAATTCGATCTGCTTCTTGTTGCCCGGCGTGGCCTGGATGGCCAGCCCGCGCGGCAACAGGTAGTTTCGTCCGTACCCCGGCTTCACTTTAACGAGATCGCCGCGCGCGCCCAGGTTATCAATATCTTCTTTCAGTAAAAGCTCCATCAATGGCATAAATTCCTCCGAACAGGTCCCATAGATCCTACAGGTCCTGTTCATCAATATTTCGTGAAAGGCAGAAGCGCGATGGTGCGCGCGCGCTTGATCGCCTCGACGAGTTTGCGCTGCTGTTGCGAAGTGACGCCGGTCAGGCGGCGCGGCATGATCTTGCCGTTTTCGGCGATGAACGATTGCAACAGTTTCACGTCCTTGTAATCAATGTAATCGATTTTTTCGGCGGAGATGCGCGAAATGCGGCGCCGGCGCATTCCGCCTCGAGGTGATCGCCCCCCTTTACCGCCGCCTCTCTCTTCGGTTTCCATTTCAGCCATAACTTTATCCTCGCTCGTTTAGATGTTGTTAGATCCCTTCCATCTCTTCGTCTTCGATATCGATGTCGAAGTCTTCATCGGGGGCGCGCGGCGCAAGTGAAACTTTCCGTTTCGATTTCAACTTCTCGGCGCGCTTCAAGGCCTCGTCGGTGCGCACGGTAAGATAACGGATGACGAAATCCGTCACCCTGAGACGGCGTTCGACTTCGGAAATCTCCTGGCCGCTGCCTTCGACGTGTACGAAAGTGTAGACGCCTTCATCGAATTTCCCGATGCGGTAAGCGAGTTTGCGGCGCCCCCAGTTGTCAACTTTGGTGATCTTGCCGCCGCGGCCGGCGATGATTTGTTCGATCTGGGTATTGAGTTTGGAGAGATCATCGTCGGCGGTATTCGGCGCCGCGATGAATGCGACTTCGTAGGTTCTCAAAGGTATTTCTCCTTATGGTTGTTACTAAACAGCCCGGCGTCCTAATTGTCGCCGAGCAAGGAGCTATTGTATTTCGACATCGCGTTGGCGACGCCGGTTGTCAAAATAGCTTCGACCGCGTCAGCCGCCCGCGCCACTATTTGGGCGAGAGCGTCACGATCTTTCTTCGGAAATTCCGAGAGGACGAAATCCGCCGCGTCATTTATGGGATGCTCCGGAGCTATTCCCAGACGCGCGCGCGGAAAATCCTGCCCCCCCAGTTTTTCAATAATTGACTTCAACCCCTTCTGGCCGCCCGCGCTGCCCTCGGCGCGAATGCGAATCCTGCCGAAGGGTAACGCCAGGTCATCGCTGATGATGAGGATCGAAGAGTTCTCTTTGATCTCGTATTTTTTTTTCAACGCGGCGACCGCGACCCCGCTCAGGTTCATGAAAGTCTGCGGTTTGACCAGCAGAGCCTCCTCAGCCCCGATTGTCGAGCGGGCCGTCAAAGCCTGACATTCAGGGGCTTTGATTTCCTTTCGCGCGCGACGCGCCAGTTCATCGACGACCATGAAACCGCAGTTGTGGCGCGTCCATTCATATTTCGGGCCGGGATTACCCAGGCCAACGATCAGCCACATAGCGTTGAAGATCGAAGATCGAAGATCGAAGATCGAAGATCGAGGTTATTTCGACCCTCCATCTTCCATCTTCAATCGTCGATCTTCTGATTATTCAGCCTCTTCGCCCTTACCCCTCTTGATCACTTCGGGCTCGGCGGCGCCTTCAGCGGCGGCCTCCGGCGCTGGCTCTTCGGCGCGCGGCGCGACGACTGTGGCGATCACGGTTTCAGGGTCGTCGAGGATTTCGATCTTGCCGTCGAATTTCAGGTCGCCGACCTTGATTTTGTCGCCGATGCCAAGCGGCGTCACGTCCACATCGATGCTCGAAGGCAAATCCCCAGGCAGGCACCGTATGCTGAGCGCGTGCGTCACCACTTCAAGGACGCCGCCGTCGGTCTTGACGCCTCCGGCTTCGCCTACGATCTTTACAGGCGCTTCGAATTTGGACTTTTCGGTCAGTGAAATCCTCATCAGATCCATGTGAATCAAAGTTCCCTTCACCGGATCGACCTGCATTTCGGCGATCTTGACCGGGGTCGCGCTCCCATCGACGTTGAGCGTGAAGATCACGTTACGGCCGTGGCCGCGCAGAAGCGCCGCAAATTCATGTTTGACGATGTTGGCGCTCTCCGTTTCCTTCCCGCCGCCATAGACGGTGACCGGAACGAGGCCTTGCGCGCGCTGGCGGCGCGAAGCGTTCTTGCCGCGCTCACTGCGGGGTTTCGCTTCCAGAGAGATTGTTCTATCGAGACTCATTGTTCTAACTCCAACTAAAAATCATATGAAGAGTCTGCTCACCGAGGACTCTTCGTGAATTGACTTAATCGCTTCGGCCAGCAGCGGGGCGATGCTCAGATATTCAAAAAGCGGCGACTGACAAACATCTTTGACGGGCAGCGTGTTGGTCATGACCACTTTTTCGAGCGGAGAGTTTCTGATCCGCTCGATCGCGTTTCCCGAAAGAACCGCATGAACGCAACTGGTCAGAATCCGATTGGCGCCCTTTCTGGCCACCGCTTCGGCGACCTTTGTCAAGGTGCCCGCAGTGTCGACCATGTCATCGACGACCAGGGCGTTGCGGCCCTCTACATTGCCGACGACGTTCATTACTTCGGCCTCGGCATGGCCGGGCTGCGATTTTTCGCGCCGCTTATCGACGATCGCGAAATCGGCGCCGAGCCGTTTGGCGTAAGCCCGAGCCCTTTCGGCGCCGCCCGGGTCCGGCGCGACGACGACCAGATCGTCTATCGGGTTCTTCATAAAATAATCGACGATCAGGGGGGCCGCGAAGAGGTGATCAACCGGGATGTCGAAGAAGCCCTGAATCTGCTGCGTGTGCAGGTCCACGGTCAGGACGCGATTGGCGCCGGCGGTAGTGATCAGGTTCGCGACCAGCCGCGCCGAAATCGGTATGCGCGGCCTGTCTTTCTTGTCGCCGCGCGCATAACCGTAATAAGGGATCACGGCGGTGATTCGGTCGGCCGACGAGCGCCTGAAGGCGTCGATCATGATCAGCAACTCCATCAGGTGAGCATCGACCGGCGGACAGGTCGGCTGCACGATGAAAACGTCGCCGCCACGAACGTTCTCCAATATCTGGAAGTTGAACTCGCCGTCGGGAAAACGCGTGGTGTTCGCGCGGCCGAGCTCGATTCCCAGGTATTGGCAGATCTCTTCAGCCAATAAGCGATGGGCGTTGCCAGAGAATATCTGTAGGCTGTTCACGGCTCTCTATTCACATGGCTGGGGAGGTAGGATTCGAACCTACGAATGGCGGCTCCAAAGGCCGCTGCCTTACCACTTGGCGACTCCCCAGCAAACTTTTACCGCGCCAGTAGCCTGATCCTGAAGACGCTGATTCCAGCGCCTGTCCTCTTCTCACGTCCCTTCACGTTTCACGATCCGGCTGCCGGCGTAGAAGCGATTAGAGCGAAAGTCCTGAAGCGAAATGCGCGAGCTGTCTAATAACGGCTTCAAGCGCCCGCTATTGTCCCAACAATTGAAAATATTCTCTCCGGCCCAGAGTGCGCGCCTGCAGGCAGCGCCAGCCGGTTGCTCTCAATTCGTCCTCCGCGCGCGCGCGCGCCTCGGCGCTGTCAAAGATCGCAAAAACCGTCGAGCCACTGCCCGACATTAAAACGCCGCGCGCGCCAGTCTGCTTTAACCATCGCTTGACTTCAACGAGCGTCGGATGCCGGGCGAACACCGGATTTTCAAGATCGTTGATTAGCGGAATAGAAGCGCCCGGCCTTGCTATAGCGGCGTAAGCGGCCTCAAAAGAAAGAGGCATCTTAATGACGGCCTCCCGCTTTGTCAACTCAGGCGGCAGATCGCCGTAGGCGTCGCGCGTCGAGACTGCTATTCCCGGGTTCACCAGCAGCAAAAACTCCTCATTAATATCCTCCAGCGGATAGACTTCATCACCGCGTCCCACGCCCAGACAAGTTCCCCCGATCAGGAAAAACGGCGCGTCGGCGCCCAGTTTCGCCGCCATGGCGAACAGGTCGCGCGGCTCTATCTGGACGTCCCAGAGTCTTTGCAGCGCTAACAGGGTCACCGCCCCGTTTCCGCTGCCGCCGCCCAGTCCGGCCGCGACCGGCAATCGTTTGGCGAGTTGGATGCGAACGCCTTTGGTTATTCCAGTGAAATCGCTCAACAATTTCGCCGCGCGATAAGCCAGGTTCGAGTCGTCACAGGGGACTTCGGGATGGTCGCAATGGACGCTGATTCCCTGCTCCGTCAATTCGAAGGTCAATTCATCGGCGACGCTGACGGTTTGCAGCAGCGTGCGAACCTCGTGATAACCGTCAGGCCGCCTGCCCAGAATCTCGAGCGTCCAGTTTATTTTTGCGAAAGATGGAAGAGTGATCGCCATAAAGATTAAAGAATGTCAGCCACGAATGAACACCAATATTCACGAATAGAACATGGGAATGGAAAACAAATGCGCGTCGAGATCAAGATAAAGATTCGTGTTCATTCGTGTTCATTCGTGGCCAGCGCTCTTTTTCCTGAATTACCGAAGGTCTTTGAGCTTGCCTCTGAGCCGCGCGATTTCATCGTCCTCGACGGAATATTCCAGCGCTTTTTCCCATTGTTTGCGGGCTTCAGGCAAACGTCCTGATTCGCGCAGCACGTCGCCGAGGTGCTCGTGGACTGTCGAATTTCTCCTGGAATAGATCGCGGCTTTTTCCAGGTATTGGCGCGCCTTTTCTATGTTGCCCAGCTTGAAATGAGTCCAGCCCAGGCTGTCGAGGAAGCTTCCCTGAGTCGGATCGATGGCGACCGCCTGTTCGATAAGTTTCAAGGCCTCGCCGTAGCCGACGCCGCGTTCGACCATGAAATAGCCGAGGTTGTTGAGCGCGGTCGCGTTGTCGGGTTCACGTTTAAGCAATTCGCGGAGGGTCTTTTCCGAAGCCTCGTGCTTGCCGGCCCTGTCCAGGATCGAGCTGAGCTGGAGCAACGCCTGCGGGTCGCCAGGGTTGAGCGCAAGCGCCTTGCGAGCCGCGTCTTCCGCCTCGCTCAACTGGCCCGCCTGCATCTGCACGCCGGCCAGGATGACGTAAACGCCGGCGTCATCAGTCGCGCTTTCGGCGCCGCCTCTGACCATCGAACGCAACAGGTCGGCGCTCTCCTTGAACAGTTTAGACTCCCCGAGGATCACCGCCTCGGTGAATTTCAGCGCGCGGTCATCGGGACGGGCGCGCGAAGCGGCGCGAACCATTTCCAGAGCTTCGCGGAATTTGCCGTCCTCACGCAGCGATTCGACCTCAATGAGGTCGAGCAGCGGATTGCTCTCGTCGAGCGCTTGCCGCGTCTTCGCCAGTACGCTCTGTATTTTTTCCTGCGAGCCGGACCTGCGAAGGACGCGAACCAGCCGGCTGACGACTTCGCCGAAGAGCGACGAATTGGCCGGCGATTTCGCGGCGTTGCTCAGGAGTTCTTCAAAGACCTTCTCGTATTGCGCGATTGCGTCTTCATTGCGTCCGGCCTCTTCGTATGTCTGCGCGAGTTCGAGCGCCAGATCCCTGCGCGCGCTCTCATCGGCTTTGGAGACGCCGGCCTTGAGCGTTTCGATGGCCGCCGCGCGCTGGTTCGCCCTCCGCTGCGCGACGGCGAGCAGCCCGACGGCGCCGGCGTTCGACGGGTCGAGCGCGACATATTCGCTCAATATCCCGATCGCCTCGGCGTAATCGCCGGTTCGGACCAGCGCGGAACCGTAACCCACCATCAGAGCCGGACTGGCGGACGATTTCATGAGGCGCTTGTAGACGCGCAATTCTTCGCCGTTCGCTCCCGCCGCGCGCAGAATACGGATCAGGTTGCGCGCGTAATCGTTCGATTCGGGGTTGGATTCGTAAGCGCGGCAGGCGGCCAGAATGGCTTCCGCATTTTTACCACTGCTCAGATATAGCCGGGAGAGCTGGTAATAGGCCTGATCGGATGAGAGGTCGCCGTTCATCACGGAGTTGTAAAAGAGCGGATCATTCGGGATGGGCGCTCCCGCCCATTTCTCCAAAGCGCGAATCTGCCTGTCGGCGTCGTTTTTCGACCTGTACAATACCGCCAGCATCGCCCAGGCTTCGGCGTTTCCAGGATCGAGTTCGCCCACTTTTTCGTAAGAGCGAATCGCCTGCTCGACGATCGACGGCCGCCAATTGCGCTCTATCCTGATCGCATAGATGTACAGGCGCGCGAGCAGCAGATGGGCCTCTGCGCAATCGGGATCCAGTTTCAGGGCCTCACGCGCCTCGGCTTCGGCGAGGTCCCGTCGATCCTGAAAAAAGAAGTAAAGCTCACCCAGGTCTACGTGCGGATCGGCCGCGGCCGGGTCCAGTTGAATCGTCTCCTTGTATGCTTTGATCGCTTCATCGAGCAGGCGGGCCGTATTGCGCAGCCGCTGAAATTCCCCCTTCAATCGCCTGGCCTCGATGAACCGCACATACGCCTGCCGGCGAGCCGCCGCCGCATCGGCGCCCTGTGTTTGCTCTTTCTGGCCTGACGATTGTCCCGCCGCGGAGGCGACGGCCGACAGAACAAAAATTAACGCGGCGGCGATTTTTTTGGATTTCATCATTTTTTAATAGGACTTATAGGGCCTATGAGGCCTATAGGGCTTATAGGCCCTATTCATGATCTGAACGATCTAGCCTTGCGCATTTGCGGCGTCGGTGACGGCGCGAATCCATTCGCCGCGGCGGGGGAACGCCGTGTAAAGCAACAGCAGCAGACTAACCAGGCACAGAATCAGGCTATACCGATAATTGCCCGTCAACAGGTAGGACATAAGCCCCATGATCGCCACCATTTCGGAGAGGGCGGCGCAAACCAGGGTCATCTGCATCAACCGGTTGAGCGTGACAGGCACTCCGCCCCGTTTCGCCATTCTCATAACGAACGCCGACATCCAGACGCGTCTCAAGATGATCACTCCCATGGCCAGAACGATCACGATCGCCGGGATTATGGAATTGACATCGCTTCCCAGCGAAACCTCCGGCGGCGTGATAAAACGCCCGATCAGCGCGAATACTCCTATGGATACGCAAAACGCGAAAACAATTATCGAAGCGGTTTTGACGCGCTCGTCGATGGCTCTTTGATGTTCGACTGAAATGTATTGCATATTCTCTAGTTTGATCTGCGCCCAGTAGGATCGCGTTGACCCCATTCTACCTTGCAGCCGGTTTTGGAGCCAACGCGAGGAGCAAGACTAAGTTTTTTGTCTTGCGGGCGCCACAGGGGCGGACACAATTTCCGCTCCTGTGGGTGTGTTGGCTGAACGTCGCGCTAACGACTTCAGCCTGACCACAACGCGCCGTCACGCGTGGGTCGACAAGATTCTATCCTGCCGACTTCCATCACGCCAAACGACGCCTTTCGAAAGAGGCGCAGATGACACCCACACTGTGCCCTTTCGGCAGAATGGCGTTGGCCCCAATAAAACCTATGCCCACGCCATTTTGCCGAAGGGAGACGCAAAACTCGGCATCCTGCAGTAATCTTCCTACTAGCACAACGATACACCACATCTGCCCTGACAAGGAGATCCCTTATGTCACTGCACCCGCAACCTATCCCGCCAGTCCCCGAACAAACTGACCGCGTCGCGCGAGCCGCCTTCCCGCATGGCAATCTCTATCTCAAGATGCGCGATGAACTCGGCGCGATCTTCACCGATGAGGATTTCGCCGCTTTGTTCCCTAGGCGTGGCCAACCGGCCGAAGCCCCCTGGAGGCTGGCGCTGGTCACTATTATGCAGTACGTCGAG
>DASUFM010000858.1:0-5972 GCA_036274535.1 Blastocatellia bacterium | reverse complement strand
GGCGGCAACAGTTCGGCCACTTCAGGCATTACGAACAGTTGCGGATGCGCCGTCAATTCCCGCCGCAGCCAGTATTCATAATCATAGCGCGCCGTCAGATCCAACGCGCGGCGCACTCTTTCCAGCATTTGTACGTCGCGGCCCGCCGCAAAATCGCACTTAGCCAGCGCTATACAAGCCTGCGCTTCGTAATAATAAAGCCCGTTCTGTCGAAAGTATGCGAGCGCGGGATCGAGCGCGGCGCGCGCCGCTCCTTCCTCGCCTTGCGCAATCATAATACGTCCCAGAGTAAGCGTGGCTGTTTGATTGCGTAAGTCGTCACTCAAAGTCCTGCGCGCGTTGATTAATTGATCAATCAATTTGCGGGCGGCCGCGAAGTTGTCCAGCCGGAGTTCCAGCAGCGCCTGTTCTTCAAGCAATTCACATCGGGCCAATTCAACGCCGGCCGTGTCATAATCGCGCGCGGCGCGTTCGTAAAACTCCCTCGCCCGCGCCGCGTCACCGAGTTCGCGATACAGCATGCCATAGGTCTCAAAAGCCTCGGCTCGCGCCCCAATCATGTTGAATAGCTGGCATCGCTCCATGGAACGGTCGAGATGAAACTCGCATGCCTCGAATTCCCCACGCCATAAGTGCATGCGCGCTATATTCAAATGTGATAGGGCCTCCTGCGGCATCGGAGCGGCCCCTTGCTCTTCACGGAGCGGCCGGCGCAGCCACCGGAGCGCCTCGCCAAAATCTCCGCGCATTCCCAGCGGTATGCCAAGGTTGTGAACGATCAGCCCGGCGTAAAATTCGTCGCGCCGCTCTTCGGCCAATTGCAGAGCGGCGCGGAATTCGCGCTCCGCTTCAGTCCATTTGCCTAACGCCACCCAGCACAACCCGCGAGTATTACCGCATTTTGCCCGCACAGGAGATTGCTCGTCGCTCAATTCGATCGCGCGGTCGAGGTGCGCCATGGCCGCCGAAATATCGCCCTGACGCCTGGCGATAGTGGCCAGGGAGTGAAGCGCTTCGGCTTCGCCCTCACTGTCACCCTGCCCCTGAAGCAGAACCGCGGCGCGGCGGAACGTAGTCTGCGCCTTGTCATATTTACCCCGCAATCGCGCCACTTCCGCGCGATGAATGAGGGCGCGTGGATGACGTTCCATCGCCTCGACCGGGAGCGCGTCGGTTGAATCGGACAGGCTGCGGAGCGCGCCTGAGGCTATCCATTCCTGTCCTTTGCCGGCGATCACCTCGGCCGCGCGGTCGAACTCCTCGGCTTCCAGAAAGTGGCTCACGGCCTGCTCCCAATTGCCGCGCTTCAGAAAGAACTCTGCTATCTGCGCGTGTTCGGCCATCACACCGGCGCGACCCACCTCAGAAAGCAGCCGGCGCCGCAAAAAGTCACGGAAGAGGGGATGCAGGCGGTACTCTTCGCCGCTCCCGTCAGTGGCGAGCGTGATAAATACGTTGCGGCCGACCAGCGACGGCAAAATCATAGAGCTGTCTGAATCCGGATAAAGCCGCGCGCATGTTTCCAGTTCGACGCGATCCAGCAGCGAGACTCGAAGCAGCAGGCGGCGCTCCGGCTCCGGCTCGAATTCGAAAACTTCTTCGGCGAAGTAATCGAAGACGTCGCGTTCGGAGCGCCGCAATATTTCACTCAGATCAGGCGCCATGACGCCCGCGTCAATTCTGGATTGGCGCTGCGCCACCTGCCGGATGAGTTGCAGGGCCATAATCCACCCCTGCGTGCGTTCACGGAATTCGGCCAATTGCTCCGCGCTGATCTTCAAACCGAAGACCTGATTGAACAGGACCTGCGTCTCTTCGTCGGTGAATAGCAGGTCGTTGCGGTCGATGATGGCGAGTTCTCCATGCGAACGGAGCTTGGCCAGCTGCAGCGGCGGGGCGTCGCGTGAGACGATGATCGTATGTAAAACGTCGGGCTGATACGCCAGGAGCCGGTCGACGGCCGCATGCACCGCTTCAGCGTCGCTGAGGTGATGGTAATCGTCGAGCACGATGACTATCGGCTGATCGATGTGATCCAGGGCTTCATTGAGCAGCGCGTCCACGGCGCGTTCAGGGCGCTGCCCTACCTCGGCGGGTGATTGCCGCAGATAGGCGAGAGTGGCCTGGCCGAAATCCGGAACGAATTGCCGTATGCCCTGCGCGATGTAGCTGAGAAAGACGGCCGGATCGGCGTCCGTATGATCCAGCTGATACCATACGAATCTGGGCGCATACTCACGCACGAAATCAGCCACGAGCGTCGTCTTCCCCGCTCCGGCGTTCGCCGTTACGAGGGTAACCGTGCGCGAGAGGTTGGCCGCGAGCCTCTCCATAAGCCGCGGTCTGGGCAACAATGCGGGGGCAGGGCGCGGCGGCGCCAATTTTGTGCGCAGGAAAAACGCGGGCTGGAGCGCCGACGCTTCGGCCGCCGGCGCCGCCGGCGCAGGCTGCGCCGCTTCTGGGCGTTGTGGGCTGTCGTTCATAGGCCGTAGCCTCTTAACTGTGGATTCGAGCCGGGGGGCGCTCATTACACTGAGCGGAGACCGGTCCGCTCATAAACTATTTTGAGCAAGCGAGGGTTTCGTCGCGCAAAGAGTGGGCATAAGGATGGCGACGACATATCAGGCGCCTGAAACTGGGATTCAAGCGCCTGGGTATTGTATCAAACTCTGCGGAAAAATACTCAATCCATTTTGCCTGGTTTGGATGGAGTTTTCTTTTCGCACATCGGCTCGTCGCCAGTGATACCCTTAACGTCATTGCGTTCGAACTCATACCAGACCATGTGAGCTCCTTTCTCTTGTTGAGCGCTTTCATTTATGAGCATTGACAGTGGGCGGGCGAAGACGCTTTCGCCGCCAGAGACGTGAAGGCGCGTATTGCCGCAGCGTGTAAATCCGCCGCTCGCCCGCCAGTTAGCTTAAGCGCTGAACAGGCTTCTTCGGCTCCGAGCCCGTAACCAGAGAACAACTCCTCCGCTTCTGATTTCGTAAAAGCAAGCATCTGTTCGGTAATCACGAATAAGCGTTGCTTGGAGCGGAGTCGCCACATAGGCGCAGGCGGCAAACCTCGTCCCAGAATCAGGAGGTGGGTCCCGATCGGGATCAGTTGGAGCAGACGATGAAAGAAAGGGATCACCCAATCAGCGTCGTAAATCAAATGCAAGTCGTCTATCACCAACACCAAGGGCTCCGCATATCGTTCCAAATCATAGACATACGCTTCCGCCAGCGCCGCGACGTCGAATTCGCTTCCTCCTCCGTTACTGCCAATCCCATATGACCACGCCTGGCGCTCCAGAGTCTGACGGCCAAACCCGGGGAGCACGCGAGCCACACTGGCCACCATATATTCCAAAAAAACCGGAAGGCTCATATCCGGCGCGTCCACTTTGTACCAGGCCGCGCGCCCTCCATGCCGGCGGACGAAATCGACGGCCAGCATGGTTTTGCCAGTCCCCGCGCGACCATTGATAACGGTCGCATGTCGTGATTCGAGATTCTCCCGCAGCGTGTCAAGCAATCCCTGCCGACAAACGCACGGTGTCTCGTGGGGAATTGTTATCTTACTGGCGATTATCTTCATGAAATTGTCTCAAGCCTCGAAGCTGATGGTATACGCGGCGGCTTGAGAAATTCTTGAGCCGGGGCCGTGTAACCGCTCAGGGTCTCTTGAGTTATGGCTTGAAAACCGCTCAAGAAGCTCTCAAGAGCTTTGCGTAATATCGGCCTCGCGGTTTGGGAAGCCGTGGCTGTGGCGAGGCGCCTGCCGTCAAGGCCCTGGCGGGGTCAAAGCTTGTGGGGAGTGGAGACCTCGTGCTGTGATCGGTACTACCGGCCCGGTCGCAGTGGAATTCGGGGCCCGGTGAAATTTTATTCTGGGAAAATTTCACCACGACAAATCGCCTTAAACCAGATCAGCCGGGGGTGGCTTTCCAAATCGCCGCGCTAGTTCAGCGCGATTGGACGGGGAATGGGGAATGGCGAGTCAGTGCGGATTTTTGCCCTTTCCGCGCTCCCCACTCACTAACCCCTCCCCACTTTTGAATTTAAAGGCGAGAAAGTCTGCGCTTTTAATGGATGTGGAAATGGCATGGAGCCCGGACGGCATTTCGTGGGGAGCCGCGCTGGTTAGGATAAAAGCGCAGATTTATCTCGCCGCCCCTGGCGGAGAAAGAGGGGCAGAGAGAAAGAGGGACAGAGGGACGGAGAGACTGAGGATGGAGGATCGAGGATTGAGGATCGAAGATGGCGATCCTCGATCCTCGATCCTCAATCCTCAATCCTCGATCCTCGATCTCTCCGTCCCTCTTCAGGCGACACATACCGCGGACTGCGTGTTCTCACTTACCTCAGCCATTGCAAAAGCCCGCGACAGGTCTTCTATCAAATCATCAACGTCTTCGATGCCGACCGAGAGGCGCACCAGATCCGGCGGGGGCGCGAGTCTGCCACGCAGCGCCTGTGGGATGCTGGCGTGCGACATACGGCATGGCAGGCTGATGGTCGAGCCGATCGAACCGAAGCTGACCGCGATGTCGAAAAGCTGAGTAGCCTCCACCACCTGCCGGGAAAGCGCCACGTCGCCGGTCGTGAAGCTGATGACCGCGCCGTCGCCGGTGGATTGACGGCGGTGTATGTGGCGGCCTGGATGGCCGGCGAGGCCGGGATAATAGACCTTGGCGATTTCCGGCCGATTCGACAGGAATTCGGCGATCTTTCGAGCCGATTCGTTCTGGCGCCCGACGCGCAGGGAGAGCGTCTTCATGCCGCGCAACAATAGCCAGGATTCGAACGGACTCAATCCCGCGCCCTCAGCGTTCTGATCGAAAGCTATACGGCGATGCAGGTCATAATCGTTCGTGACCAGCGCGCCGGCGGTCACGTCGCTGTGCCCGCAGAGGAATTTTGTGGCGGAATGAACGACTATGTCCGCGCCGAGTTCGAGTGGTTTTTGAAAACACGGCGAGAGCATGGAGTTATCTACCGCGAGCAGCGCCCCGGCCTCGCGCGCGATGTCGGCCAGAGCGCGAATGTCGGTGATGCGCATCGTCGGATTCGACGGGGTCTCGATCAGGATCAGCCTGACGCGCGGGTTCAGGGCTCCGCGGACGGCTTCGAGATCGGCCGGGTCAACGTAGCGCACGCCGATTCCCTGCCGCGGAAGCACCTGGTCCAGCAATCGCACCGTGCCGCCGTACAGGTCATCGCCCGCAATAACCTCTTCGCCCGCAGAGAGAAGGCTGGTCAACGCGCTGATGGCCGCCATACCACTCCCGAAAGCGGATGCGTATCCGGCGCCCTCGAGCCTGGCTATCTGCCGTTCCACCAGAGCTCGCGTCGGATTGCCGCTGCGCGTGTAATCGTACTCACCGAACTCATCCGCCGAAGGCTGGCGGAATGTCGCCGTCTGGTAAATAGGCGGGGATATCGAACAGTGGGGGTCGTCCGAATCGAAATGCACGCATTGGGTCGATATTTTCATTGTTGAGTTTCCCATTATTTCAAAGCCTGATTGAGATCCGCGATCAGGTCGTCGGGGTTTTCCAAACCTACCGACAGGCGCACCAGCCCGTCGGTGATGCCCGCGGCGGCGCGCTGTTCGGGCGGCACGTCTCCGTGAGTCATGGACACAGGGTGCGTAATGAGCGTTTCAGCCGAGCCCAGGTTTTCAGCCAGAGAACAGAGCCTGACCGAGTTCATCAATCTCACGCCTGCTTCGACGCCGCCCGCGACTTCGAACGCGATCAGCGCCCCGCCCGACTGTTGCTGTCGATTCGCCAATTCATACTGCGGGAAGGATTCGAGGCCGGGATAGGCGATCCATTCGACGCGCGGATGCGATTCCAGAAACTTCGCGACGCGCAGCGCGTTGGCCGAATGTTGCGCCATTCGCAGCGGCAGCGTCTTGACGCCCTGCAATGTCAGCCACGCCGGAAAGGCCGCCTGTATGGCGCCGATCGCGTTGCGAAC
>DASUFM010000857.1:0-3365 GCA_036274535.1 Blastocatellia bacterium | reverse complement strand
AACTTAATGCCATTGGCGTTTTAACGCCGGCCTAAATTCATCTGCCGCTCCGCGGCAGGAAGATCAATATTCATTATTCATTTCGATCATCTCTCCATCCTGCGCAGGCTCGCGCGGAGTTCCTTCTCTTCGCCGTGCTGGGCGTGGCAGGAGACGCACTGAGGGTCGTTCGTTCGCGAGCTGGCCATTCCGTTCATCATCCTGTCTGCAAAGCCTTTGCGCGCGCTTGCGGTCTGGGCCGCGGCGGCGGCTTCGGTCGCGCCATGACAGGCGGCGCATGATTCACGCACGCCCTGTGTCACGGCGGCGCCTTCAAACCCGGCTTTATGACAATCGGTGCAATTGGATCGCCCCTTCTGGTTGCCTGCGACGTGAATCAAATGAAACTGCTCCTTCAAACTGTATTGCGAGGTCGCGCCCGGCAGGTTCTTACGCTGCCACTCGGCCTGCGAAATCCCCGCCCACAACCAGCGACCGTCAGTCACGGGATAACCGGTCACGCCGCCATGCGGGGTTTTGAGCGGCTGCCCATTGAGCCCCTTATATTCGCTGCCGTCGCGGTGACAGTTGGTGCAGGCCACGTTCGCGACCGTTCTGGGCCTGAAATCACGGCCGTGATGTTCGCTGTGACAGTCCACGCAGGTCAATCCGATCTTCATGTGGATGTCTGAAACGTTGGAACTGAACGCCGCGGTCGTGTGACAACTCGCGCAGTTCTGATTCATCGGGGTCTTTGCCGCATGGCAGGTCGTGCAGGTGGAGTCGTTCGGAATTCTTGCGATCGCCGGATTGATCGAGAGATCGCTGCGGAAATGCGGCGACGAAAGAGGGCCGGGCGAATAGGCGTCTTTGAAAATGAACATCGCGCTGACCGCGAGCACGGTCACTATGACTACGCCCCACGAGAAGAGGGCGGCCGGCCAGGAAAACTGCAGATCGCGCGTCGGATACCAATTGAACTGCGCCTTGCCGAGACGCCGCCTGGCCTTCGGCTTGAGCGGAGAATCGGCGGCGAGTTTGCCCGCCTCGCGCTTGCGCTTGTCCCAGAAGATCTTCAACGCCTGTTCGTCGAGAGGGGTCAGCCGCCCGGTCAGCATTCCCGTGCCGGTCAACCGCCGCGTCCCTTTCGGCGTAACCTTATCCCGTTGAAGCTGGGCCTGAACGTTCAAACGCCCCATGCTGCGCGGGTCAAGGAGCATTGTTTTGCGCTGCTCATCCGGCAGGACCAGTTGGCTGGAACTAGACGCCTCTACCGGCAGTGGGTTGACCGTTATCTCGACGTCCAGCCGCAGATCCTTGTCGTCGTATTTCGGGTATAGGAAGAACGGGCCGATTTGAATCAGATCGCCGTCAGCCAGCGGCGTCTTCTCGATCTGTTCCCCATTGAGCAGCGTCCCGTTGGCCTCCGAAAGGTTGAAGATCCAGTAGTCGCCGTCAATCTCCTTGATGCCCGCATGCGTGCGCGAAACCGTGGGATGGTTGAGCGCGAGGTCATTGCCGATAAGACGGCCGATAGTCAACCCCTCGCTCTCGATCACGACCGGATCGAGAGTGACGTCTTTGCGAATAACGATAAATTTACTCATAGTGGTTGGTAATTACTCACCGCGCCAAAAAGAAAATCACCTGAATGATGTGAACGACCATCAACGCCAGCATCAATGATGTCAAGATGACGTGGGGGGCCAGCCACAATTTCAACGACTGGTGAAGGTAGATCAGCGCGTCTACGCGGCGCATGGTGACGGCTTTTTCGACGGCGCTGAAGAAATTTCCCTGCTCGTAAGCGGAAAGGGACTTGGCCGCGGGCTTCAACGTGGCGCTGACCGCGCTGACCAGTTGGTCCAGCGATTCGCGCCGCAAGTACTGGCGCAGCAGGAAGCCCAGCGAGAGGCATCGTTTGAGGACCCGTTTCCTGATCACGTCCCGAGCTTCGGGCGAGGCCGCGGCCATGGTCGCGCCGAGTTCTTCCCTCAGTTCATCGCGGCGGGCCAGCAGATCTTCGATCAACAGTGGCTGCCCTTCGATCCGCGTCAACATTCGCGGAGCTACGAAATAACAGAGGATGCCGAATAATCCGGTCAGGATCACCAGATCGAACGAGATCATCAGCGCGGTGGTCAACGCGCCGCCCGATTCCACGCCGCCGTGCAACAGGAGCACGGTTCCGCCGATCACCCCAAGATAGCTGTGGCTCAGCATCCAGTAGCGCAGCGGCCCGGCGCGGCGTTTGTAGATTTGTTTGCGAACGGGATAGGCCATAATGCCGACGATCCCGGCGAAGCCGACAATGCCGGTCAGCCAGCGCATGTCGAACCAGGAACCGAGGAGCGGCGACTCGAGCCCGTAATCCAGGAGCCCGAGGACCGTGAACGCGATCGAGACCAGCGTGACAATGATACAGATGGCGTGCGTAATGCGTTTGCCGGTGTCCTTGTGCGAGGTGTGGCGGGCGATGGCCTGCGTCGGGCCCTTGAAGATCAGGCCCTCGATGTTTTTGATCTCGGCGAAGTAGGAGGCCGGATCGACGCGCAGCAGCGCGCCGGTCGGACAACTCTCCTCGCAACTATAGGCCTGGCGTTTGGCGCTTTTCGGATTGAGTGAGGTCCCGGCGCAAAGGTTGCACTTCACCGCCAGCAGATCGTCGGTCTGATCGACCGCCGGCGGCAAAGGTTCCGGCGCGAGCCCCAGCCATTTCTTCAATTTTCCATTCCGAGCGCCGTTTTCGGCGCTTCCGGATTTCGCTTTACGCGGGACCATCGAGATCGCGTTGTAGGGGCATTGCGTGGCGCAATCCGTGCATCCGATGCAGGTTTTATAATCGATGTCCACCTGGCCGTCCGGGAAGCGGGCGATAGAGCCGGTCGGGCAGCCGGTCAGACACTCGGGGTCTTTGCAATGCAGACAGACCGCCGGCGCGAGCAGGCTCTGATAACTGGAATTCTTCTTGAGCGTAACCGGGCGATTGATGTGAATGCCGCGCCGCACCAGCCGCGATTGCCCGTGTATCTGATGGCAGGCCATAGAGCAATTGCCGCATCGCACGCACAAATCCATGTCCATGACCAGCAGGTTCGTGGCGTCCACGAGCCCGGTCTCGATCAGTTCTTCCTGGGCCTTGGCGACCGGCGCCGGCTCGCGGCTCTGCAGCCAGGCTTTGGCCTCGGTCGGGACCGCCATTCCCGAAAAGGCCAGCAACAGCGTCTCGCGCAATTCGGGTTGCTGGCGCAGTTTGGAGATCGAAATCTCCAGAACCTCCGACCTCTCCATCAAGGTGCAGGTATATTCCCACTCGCCGTCGCGCGTGATCGCATCGACGCCGAAGCAATGCGACGGACCGACGTAAGTCTCGACCGACTTTTTAT
>DASUFM010000856.1:0-2631 GCA_036274535.1 Blastocatellia bacterium | reverse complement strand
TGACCTACGTTTTGGAGGGCGCGCTGCGGCACAAGGACAGCACAGGCGGCAATGGGTTGATTCGCGCCGGCGAGGTCCAGCGGATGACGGCGGGCACAGGCGTCGCGCATTCCGAATTCAATTCTTCGGAAAATGAGACCGTCAAGCTGCTTCAGATGTGGGTGTTGCCGGAACGCTCCGGGCTGAAGCCGTCGTACGAGCAGAAACAATTCACTGCTGAACAACGCACGGGCGCGTTGTTGCCCATAGCTTCCGGTCAGGACGCTCCGGGCGCGTTGAAAATTCATCAGGACGTGACGTTTTATGTTTCGCGTCTGCGCGAGGGCGATCGCGTCACGCACGAGTTGAAACCGGGGCGACGCGCGTTCTTATACGTGATCGGCGGCGAAATCACGTTGAACGAAGAGAGACTGAGCGCGGGCGACCAGGCTCGCGTAACTGACGTTACGAAACTGGAGATCGCCGGCGCCCGCGAGGGCGAAGTCATTCTGATCGACTTGCCGTAATTGTGGACAACGTGGCCTATGGGGCCTATAGGGCTCTATAGGCCCCATTCATGACGCCCCGGGGATTTTCGGAGGAATTTAAATGAACACGATTGAAGTGATCAAACAACGAATATCAGCGAATAAATTTGACGCTTCGCGGACTCTGTCCGAGGCTGAAATCAAAGAGCTGGTCTCTTACGCAACAGAGGCGCCTTCGGCGTTCAACATTCAGAACTGGAGGTTCGTGGCGGTCACGAATCCGGAAGAAAAAGCGCGGTTGAAATCATTGGCTTACAACCAGCAGAAAGTAGTCGACGCGGCTGTGACATTCATCGTATTGGGCGATCTGCGCGGTTACGAGAAACTACCTCAGATTCTGAAGCCGATGGTTGACGGCGGTTTGATGGATCAGGCGACGGCGGACGGATGGGCGCGGACAGCGACTTCCGGTTATAGCGCCAGTGAACAGTTCGCCCGCGACGAGGCGATCCGGTCTGCGTCATTCGCCGCCATGACCTTGATGATCGCCGCCGAGGCTAAAGGGCTGGTGACCGGCCCTATGATCGGCTTTGATCCTGCGGGAGTGAAGCGTCAATTTAATATCCCCGATCGATACGTGCCGGTAATGCTGCTGACGGTCGGCTATCCGGCGACCGGCAACTGGCCCCGCAAGCCGCGACTCGGCGTCGAGGATGTGCTGTCCTTCAACAAAGGCCGCGAATTTTGAAAACCGGTTTGAAGACGCCCTGCAGGCATGTATAATAATTTGCTTGCCGGGGCGTGGCTCAGCTTGGTAGAGCGCTCGGTTTGGGACCGAGAGGTCGGGGGTTCGAATCCCTCCGCCCCGATGAAATAAATAAAAGGGTTGCGAGATTCTACGCAACCCTTTTTCCTTTAAAGGCCCACTCCAAGGGCCACTCGCTAGTTGATAAAATTGTTCGCTTCCACAATCGCCGATTCCCCTCCCTGCCGCTTCTGATGCAGATCATCGAGGCGGCGCGCGATTTCTCGCGCGAGACGCTCATCTACGTTCGTGTAAATCGCGTGCGTCTCGGGGTTCGAGTGTCCGGTGGCAAGCATTGCAAGACGTTCCTCTACTCCCGCCTCAACCATGTCGGTGGCATAGCCATGGCGCCAGTCGTGAAAATGCAGGTCGACCACGCCGGCGATCCGACAGACCGTGTTATAGGACCGCTTGATTTCATGGACGCCCCCGAAGATCTGTGATGTTGGATTTTTGTCAGATTTTTGCCAAAGTTTTGACAATTCTTCTCGTAGCCGCGCGGTAATGCCGATCGCGGGCGGGCGCTTTTTGTTCCGCGGCCCCTTGGGGATGCGAATAAAATCGCCGATGACCGTCTGTCCATCCTCGACCTTGAAACCTACCATTGACCAGGTAAGGGACATGAGCGCGCCCCTGCGCAGTCCGGTATCCTTGGCGGCGATCAGAATGGCCCGCAAGTGTGAGCGATCGCCCTCGGCGACTTTGATTGCGAGCAATGGGTTGACTCCGATTACATCGGCGACCTGCGTTATCTCTCGATCTTTGAGCCGTTCGCCTCGCTCGATGCGATCTGCGATGTCGAGACCTACCACGCCGGCCAGATCTTCCGCCGTCATTCCCCTGGCGGTGCGCTTTTGTTCTATCCACGATTTGAAGTCGGTGCAAAACTCCAGTATCCGCGCTTCCTCCTCTGTCGAGGGGATGCGATAGCGTGATGTTTCCTCTGACTTCTTGATCAACGTCGCCGGGCCTTTGCTGAATGGATTTTTGAGTATCCATTCGTGTCGCAGGGCATAGAGGAAAATCGACCGGAGAATCTCCATTTCACGGTTGATTGTGGCAGGGCTCCGCGGCGTGTCCTCCGTATACTTCTTCGGAACCTGGGCGCGAGCTCGCTTGAACTGCTCAACGTCGCCGTAGGTGATGGATCTTATACGCCTGTCGCCGAAGTGGTCGAGGAGGGGATCTTTGTACCACTTCGAAATTTTCCTGGCCTTTTCGTATTCCTTCATGAGATCGGCGAAGGTCATGCGTTCGCCATCAAGGCAGGCCGGCTCAAGCAAGCCCAATTCCTGTTTGATCTGTTCGATTTTGGAGAGGGCATCGGCGACAGAGTGAACGCGACGCTTCCTCTCTATT
>DASUFM010000855.1:0-2275 GCA_036274535.1 Blastocatellia bacterium | reverse complement strand
GAACATCGCGATCACGCCGATTACGCGGTCGCCCATCAGCAGCGGATAGCCGGCGAAAGAGACCATCCCTTCGCGTATGGCCCACTCCCGATCATTCACCCGCGGATCGTTGGCCAGGTCGTTGGACACGCTCGGCGCCTTCTCCTCGGCGATCATGCCGATCATGAATTTGCCCAGCGGCACGCGCGAGTGCGTTCCGTCGATGCGAGTATACAGGCCCGCGCTGGCCTGAAGTTCGAGCGCCTGCTCTTTCTCATTGAACAGCCAGATCCGCGCGAAGGCCGCGTCAAGATGGGCGACAAGAGCCTCTGCGCATTTCTGCAGGCTTTGCCGCAACGTGATGTCGCCGGAGGTCAATATGTCGCTGATGTCGGCGCGCAGCGCGGCCTGGCGGCCGAGCCGGCGCCTGGCCTGCTCATCGCGCCTGCGTTCCCTGGTGTCACGGGCAATGCCCTGAATGGCGACCGGGCGCCCTCCTTCATAAACCATCCGCGCGTTGACTTCGAAGGGCAGACGGCTCCCGTCCGCGCAGATGATCTCGATTTCGTAAGGGGCGGCGTCGGTCTTATTGGCTATCCTGTCGGCGATCGTCTGGTTAACCAGTTCCAGATACTCCGGGGCGACGATCTGGCCGATGTTCATTTTCAAGACGTCCTCGACCTTGTAACCGGTGAGCCGCTCGGCCGTTCTATTGAGAGAAGTGAATCTGCCTTCGAGATTGCAGGTGTAGATTATGTCGTTGGCGTTATCAAACAGCTCATGATAGCGCGCCTCGGCGGCCAGGCGCGCGGCTTCGGCGCGCTTGCGTTCGGTGATGTCGCGCACCATGCCGGTGAAGACGCGTTTGCCGTCCGACGAATATTCGCCGAAAGATACTTCGACCGAAATTTCCTTGCCTCCCTTGCGCACCCCCTGCAATTCGACGCACGGCCTGTTGACGCGTTTCTGGCCTTTTTCCGCGGCCCGCCGCGCGATTTCCCGCAGGCGGCTCATAAAATCCGGCATCAGCAGGGTCAGTTCGGATCCGATCACGTCAGCGGCTTTGTAACCGAATACTTTCTCCACCGCCGAATTGACGAAGATAACGCGGCCATCCTCGCCGGCGGCGAGGATGACGTCCGAAGTCGTTTCGGCGACCCTTCGATAACGATCATCGCTTTCGCGCAGGGGGCCCCCGGCGCGCGCCTTCTCGCCCATTTCGCGGATGACGCTCATTATGATGATCCCGTCTTTGGTCTCTATCCGCCGTCTGGTGATCTCCGCCTGAAACTCGCGCCCCGAGCGGTCGGCCAGGACGGATTCGAATTGTTCACTCGCCCCGAGAGACTTTGAGAAAGGGCCTGAGTCGAGATCCGGAGTATCGCGCCGCACGACGGCGACGGACTCCGATCGCCCCGCCGTCAAAGTATCCACGTTCTGGCCGAGAAGTTCGTCGCGCCTGTAGCCGAACAGCTTTTCGGTCTGCAAGTTGACCAGCGCGATCCGGCCTTCCTGATTGGCCACGACGATCGCGTCAGGCGCGAACTCCACCAACTCCTGAAACCTGGTCCGCGACGTGACCAGGTTGTTGACCAGGCCGCGGTGTTCCCGCATGTCGCGAGCGACGGCGAGCACGCCCGTGATCTTGTTCTGTTTGTCGTGCATCAACCCCAGCGAAAAGCTGACTGGGATCGCCTCGCCGTCCATCGTGCGGATCTCGATTTCGAGGTTGGCCAAACGGCCAGTCGGAGCGATCTCCATCAACTTCCATGGCGTGGCCGGTATTGTGTCAGAACCGCAGACGACGGTCAGAGGGCGGCCCAGGATCGAGCTTTCCAGGCATCCGAGCAGCGCGGCGGCCGAAGGGTTGGCGCGAATCACCCGTCCCGAACGATCAGTCAAAAACACCGCCTCAGTCATCGAAGTGACGACCTGCTGAAAAAGGTCTCGCGTCTCGGCTATCTCGGCCGCCCGGCGCTCGAGTTCGAATTGCGTGTTGGTCAATTCGGCGTAGGCGCTCTGCAGATTGGCGAACATGTCAGGCCAGGCGGTCGCGGACGCCTGCCTGACGCCGTCTTCGCGGCCGTTCGTCTCGGTGTTCTTGGATCTCCAACTCGGCAAACGCATGTCTAATACCTCCAGAATACAAGAGCCGTCACATCAAGGATCGAAGATTGGCGCTGTTTTTCAGTTAAATCGGAGCAGCCGATATTGTGACAGACTTCAGCCTGTCCGTGAGTTGAATCGGCGACTGACCGACTGGTCGAAGTTTGAAAAAATAACGCCGCAACGGTTG
>DASUFM010000854.1:0-2428 GCA_036274535.1 Blastocatellia bacterium | reverse complement strand
ACTGCAATCCGGAGCTTCGAGTTACAAGCAACCTCTCAGAAAATCATCCACTAAGCCACACAAAGAACCGCGAAAACGAAATCAGTCCTTAAGGTTTCTTCGTGTGGCCTGGCGCCTGTGATTTTCTCCCCCAATCATCGGTCTGGCGATCCGGAGCGGACTGAACGGCGGCGAGAATTTGATCGAGGCCTGCACGATCATACAGCGCGCCTCGAAGCATGACGGCGGCGATCCGTCGTGTATTGCGAATGTCCTGGAGCGGGTTTGCTTCCAGCAGTACCAGGTCCGCGACTTTGCCTCTCTCGATAGTCCCGACTGAATCCGCCAGGCGCAGGAATTTGGCCGATCGGCTGGTGGCCCGCTCGATCACTTCGGCGGGCTTCATGCCGAGCTCTGTGACGAACAGGGCCATCTCATCATGTATCGAGAAGCCGGGGAAGATGTTCAGCGCGGCCACATCGGTTCCGACGAGCAGGTCCATGCCGGCTTCATGCATTTCCAGGAGATCGCGGCGAATCACTTCTTCCCAGATTTTGCGGTGAGCCTGGAGTCGCCTGTCCGTCAGTTCCAGCAACTGTTCGCGCCAATCGAAGACCAGGTACTTTGAGAGATACCGTCGTCGTGGATCAATCTTGCCTACGTCATCCTCGACGACCGGCCGCAGCCGTTCAGCGGAGGGGAAAACTCCTTCAAAGATGACAGCGAGCGTGGGAACGATAGGAACTCCGCGCGCGGCGAATTTTCGCCAGAAGGCCACTCTTTCCTCTCGTGTCTTGCCTTCAAGTGAGGGATAGAAAAAATGATCTATTCCGTCCTGCCCGGCATCGAGTACGACTTCAGGAGGAATGTTGCTGACGTGACCAACGAGTGGTATGCCATGATCGTTGGCCGCCTTGTTTAAAGCCCGATAGGTGTCCAGATTCTGAACCGTTCGGATTTTCAGGAAATCGATCTCACGACTGGCCAGTTCCGCGACGACCCTGCGCGCATCTTCCGGAGAGCCAACGGGGATTCTGACGCGCTCGAAAGGCTCGATCCTGGCTTCCGGAGGGTCCTTTCGCATACGCTCCACATTGCTAGCGGCTTCGAGATATGGGCCGGCCATGATGATGCGCGGCCCGATACGCGCGCCGGTTTGCACATCCCGACGCCATCGCAACATTTCCTCGTAATCGCCTCCCATATCCCGGATCGTGGTCACGCCATTCGCGACGAAGAGACCGAACGCCGATGCGCGCGATTTCGACATATGCGTATGCAGATCGATGAAGCCTGGAACGAGGAATTTCCCGGCGCCTTCGACAATTCGCGTCCCGGCCGGGATCACTGTTTCTGACGCCGGCCCGATTGCGGCGATCCGGTCGTTGCGAATCAGGACCGTGGCGCTCTCAACAGGAGGGGCGCCTGCGCCTGAAATGACTGTCACGTTTCGGATAGCGAGCATGCCCGGCGCGCCGGCCGCCGCTTGTAGAGCCGGCTCCCCCATTTTGATAACCCCGGGCGTCCAGCCTGCCTTCGCCGTGGCTGCCGTAATTGCCAGAAAAAGCAGGAAGATCAGTCGTGTTGAATAGCTCATAAGCGGGTGAAACCTCGGTTTTTTGTTGACGCCATGACGCAGACGTTGCGAATCCTTGCCGATTCGGGAGGTTTTTTATTGAACAGGCTCAAAATCGTTGACGCTTCAGACGGCTGTCGGTAATTTCGGCCCGGTCATATTCCTGTCAATAACCAGTAGCCAACGCCATCGTAACACAGCAATTTTAAAACAGCGCCACGAGATTACTGAAAACGAATAAGGCCACTTACATAGCTGGGAAATATCACGTCTTCTTACCGCAAAGACAAAATAACTCAAGGAGCGCGGCATTCCCCAATGCCATGCTTCGGAAACAATGAAAAGCCCTGAGTTCGTAGTCCCGCCTTCAGGCGGAATGGCCTGTGATCACGGAATGGATCCGCCATTGGAACTTCTGCCTGAAGGAGAGACTACGAACATATTTCCCGAGGAAAACGGATATGAAATTAAGCAAGCGAATGATATCCCTGACAGTGGCATGCGTCGCATTGTGCGGCGCGATTGTATTCGGACAAACCACGAGCGGCGTAATTTCCGGAACCATGCTCGACCCCCAGGGCGCCGCCCTCGACGGCGCCACAGTGAAGATCAAGAATGTGGAAACCGGCGCGACGCGAGAGACGAAGACCGACTCGAACGGGTTTTATCGCGTAACGGGCTGAAAGCAGCTAACATTTGATCTGGCCGTCAAGGAAGCCTTTGAGACCGAGGTAAAATATTGGGCGGCGATCGCGGCTAATATTCATCCCCGAATCGCTTCGCGCGAGTGGACTCCGGAGCAAAAGCATTACGCTTTTTGGCTGTTGGTAAACGAGCATCGCTTTTCACTGTTGATTCTCGATCGGGCGCCGA
>DASUFM010000853.1:0-4510 GCA_036274535.1 Blastocatellia bacterium | reverse complement strand
AGCGCCGCTTTGAACAGCGCTGTCCAACAGGCGCTGGCCGCGGCGGCTGAGAAACCGTCGGCGCCGCCTGCCCCTGCGCCGGAGAAACAAGCTGAGCAAGTCGCGCCGGAGAAATCCGCGGAACAGCCTGCGCCGGAGAAGCCTGCGGAGAAGGTCCCGGAGAAGCCTGCGGAACAGCCTGCGCCTGAGAAACCCGTGGAACAGAGCGCGCCGGAGAAACCGCTGGAATCGCCTGTGGAACTGAGTGCGCCGGAGAAGCCTGCGGAGGAAAGCGCTCTGGACAAACCTGCCGCCCCGATCGCGCCGGAGAAACCTGCCGAGCCGGTCACGCCGGAGAAACCTGTGGAGAAGGGAACTCCGGAGAAATCCGCTGAGCAGGCTGCGCCGGAAAAGCCGGCGGAGCAAAGCGCGCCGACGACGAAGAAGAATTGCTGTGACTGCCCCTGCTGTTCTTCGCGCGAGCAGGAAAAAAAGACTGAGCAGGACGCGCCGGAGAAGCCGGCGCAGCAATAAAGCAATAAGATGATATGACTGACGACAATTTAGTCATCGAGACGCCCGAACACGTCGAGCTGCAATTCGCGCTCGCCACGATAGGCAATCGCTTTCTAGCCTGCGCGGTTGACCATATCATTCAGGTGGTTTCATTCGTACTCATTTATTTTATCGCGCGATATCTGAGTCCCGGGCTGCGGTCCGCTGAAGGGGCGATCTTCAACGCCGAGAGGGAGATCAGCCTGTGGATCGTGGCCGGGACTGTGATCGCCAGCTTCCTTATCTTCTTCGGATATTTCATCTTTTTCGAGACGGTATGGAGCGGCCAGACGCCGGGTAAACGATGGCTCAAACTTCGCGTGATTCAGGAGGACGGGCGCCCGATCAATTTTTTCGCGGCGCTCGCGCGCAACCTGATCCGATTCGCGGATATGGTCGTTCCGCCTTTCTATTCGGTGGGAATCGTTTCGGTCTTTGCCAGCGCCCGAGCGAAACGGCTGGGCGATTACGTGGCGAATACCGTCGTCGTCAAAGAACGCGCCGCTGAAGCGCCGAAATTCGACGAGGTATTCGAGAGCGAAGTGATTGATACCGCGATGCGGCGCGTCGCCCCGCCCGTGGATTTCCAGGGCGACGTGCGCGCCGTAACCTCTTCGGAAATTCTGGCCGTTGAAAGCTTCCTGCGCCGCCGATACGACATCCCCGAACACCCCAGGATCTGGCTGGCCTGGCGCATCTCCATGCCGCTGCTCGAAAAGATCCGGCCTTATTACGATTCCTCCACTTTTAACTACGAGGGCTTTCTTGAAGAATTACTGTGGCGGTATCGCGCGCAGGTTAGATTCAGGGAGTGATTGAATAGGGCTTATAGGACCTATAGGTCCTATAAGCCCTATTCATGATTATCCCATCGCAAAGTTTTCAAAGTATAAATGCCCGTGTCATGGCCGTCGCTCCAGACAATGTGATAGGCGTACCGGCCCACGGGCGCGATGTCCGCGATGCGGACGTCTGGAAACTGCTCAGGCTTTAAATTCTTGCTCTGTGACGGATGGTGTCCCTGACAGACCGCGCACGGACAGGCCGCGCGCAACGCGTCGAGCCTGATGCGGCTGATATGGCCGTCGTCCCATATGATCTGCAGGACCGAATCGTCGTCGGTCAATTCTAAAGATTGCGGAAAGGCTTCGCTGAAATCGTGTTCTTTAGACATAAACTGTATTGAATCAAATTACGATGAATGTTTAAATGTTCTTTTGTTCGGCGGAACATTAAAACATCGAAGGCGGCTGGCGGCAAACACGCGCAAAGATACGAATGGCAAACATCGTACTGAAAGAACGTGAAAAACAGCGTAGCGTTTTGAGAGAAGCGGCGATGCTCATTCCCAATTTTCTCAAGCTTCTTTACCGGCTGTTTAAAGATCCCCGCGCGCCGTTTGCTGAGAAGGCGCTGCTAGCCGGAACGATCATTTACGTCGTCTCCCCGCTCGATTTTCTCCCAGATCTGATCCCGTTTTTAGGTCAGGTTGACGATCTTTATCTAATCGCGCTGGTGGTCTTGCGGCTGCTGACCCGGACAAATGAAGAGATTTTGCGTGAACATTGGGATGGCGGCGTCGACCTGGCCGCCCAGGTCGGACGCATCGAAAGGGCCGCGCGTTATTTCCTGCCGAGGAAGATTCGGGAGATTTTGCTTGGCCGTGTCGAAATCGCGCCGCAAGTCAAAGGCGGATTGATTGCGTCGCCGGCCGCGCCGGAAGACATTGAAATTGAGCGAAGGATCAGGAAAAAAAATTGAGATTTGCTTATGGAATCTTTTCGGCTTCGTTGAGATAATCAGGCTTTGATCGCCCGGGTTATGATGAACCTGGATGAGATGAAGAAATGAAGAGATGAAATGAAGAGATGGAAAAGGATAACGGGATGATTATTGCATTAGCCGGCCGCCGCATTGACGCGCCGGACGCAAAAGAAAAACGTTTTTCACCCGAAAACGCTGAGAGTGTCAAAGAGCGGATCCGCGAATTCCTGCGGACTGAAAAAGCGACCGCGCTGGTCAGCGCCGCGGCCTGCGGTTCCGACATTTTGGCTCTGGAAGCCGCGGGTGAATTGGGCATTCGCCGCCGCGTCGTTTTGCCTTACGATAAAGTGACGTTCAAGCATGCGTCAGTCATTGATCGCCCCGGCGATTGGGGCGAGCGTTATGACCGCATCGTGGCCGAAGTGGATGAAAAGGGGGATCTGGTCGTCGACGATTACGATGAAGATGAAGAATCGTATTTTGCCGCGAACCACGACATCCTGGATCAGGCCGAAGACCTGGCCGAAGAAACCGGACAGCAATTGTCAGCGGTAGTAGTGTGGAACGGCCAAGCGCGAGGCGAAGATGACGTGACGAAGCATTTTCTGGATGAGGCCAGGCAGCGCGGCCTCAAAGTCACCGAGATCAAGACGGTGTAGGCGCCATCCGCTCCAGGAATGCGCGCAACTCGACGGGAAGCGGGACGTTGAATTCCATCCACTCTCCTGTCACCGGATGCGCGAAGCCGAGCCGAGCCGCATGCAGAAAAGGCCGGTCCAATCTGGCGACCGCCGCGCGCAGCTTCGCGCTTTTGACCGAATTCGCCCGGCCGGCGCCATAAGTCGAATCCGCCACGACCGGATGCTTGATGTGAGCCAGATGGACGCGGATTTGGTGAGTGCGACCGGTCTTGATCTCCACGTCGAGCAGCGTGAATTCGTCGAAGCGTTCGGCCACCCGGTAGAGAGTCACAGCCTGCCGGCCGTCGCGCGTGACGGCCATCTTCACGCGGTTGCGCGGGTCGCGGCCGATCGGCGCTTCTATCTTTCCGGAATCCTCCCTCAACGCCCCATAGACCAACGCCATATAGCGCTTCCTAACCGACCGCGATTCGAACTGCTCGGCCAGATTGAGATGCGCGCGGTCCGTTTTCGCAACGACAATCAATCCCGAAGTGCCCACATCCAGGCGATGGACTATGCCGGGACGCGACGCTCCTCCACGTCTTGGTGGTTGGCGCCCGATCTGATTTAGATAATAGACCAGTCCGTTGGCCAGCGTGCCCGAAGCCGCGCCCGCGCCCGGATGCGTGACCATTCCGGCGGGTTTGTTGACGACGATGATTTCCTCGTCTTCGTAGACGATGTCGAGCGGAATGTTTTCGGGAACCGCGTCTATGACAGGAGAGGCGGGAACCTCGCCGGCTATCTCTTCGCCGGCGCTGACGCGATGGCTTGGTTTGACCGTTTTGCCGTTGACTGTGATGTCGCCGCCGCTGATCGCGCGTTGTATGGCCGACCGGCTCGTTTCACTGAAGCGCGAGGCGAGGAAAAGGTCGAGGCGCTGGGCTTCCGCCTCAACGGGAACCGTGAAGGAGAGAAGGGGAGAAGGGGAAACAGGGAGAGGGGAAGACAGGGAGACAAGGGGAACAGGAGGCGCAAGATCGCTGCTCGCAAACTCGTCGTCCTCCCACTCAATGGGGATGAGTTGCGTGTTATCTTCCGTCTCCCCGGCGCCATCTATCCTTGTCTCCCCTTCCCCTTGTCCCCTTGCCCTCTTGCTTTTCTTATCAGTCAACGTAGAGTTCCTTCGGGTAGCGCTCGATCGGCGCGCTGGTCTTGCGCGAATTTGTATGGGGAGACCAGCATATATTTATGGTCGGGATGTGGCGGCGCCAGCCCTTCCGCCAGCGCGCCCATATAATGCCCGAATCCTGTTTTCGCGACGGCCAATTGAATGTCGTCAATTGCGATTCGCGTATTAGCGTTCAATTTCAAAAGCCGGGAGCGAAACGGAGCGTTCAAATTTGATTCGCAGGATCGTGCCGGGCTCAAGTCTGATGTCGTTGCCTTTGGTCGTCAGCACGCCGCCGAGCACGCCGGCTCCGATACCGCCAGCAAGCCCCGGGAGCCCTGCGCCGGCCCCGGCCGCTATTATTCCGCCGAGCGAGCCGAGTCCGCCGCCGATGCCGGCATGCCTCGCCGTGCGCCCG
>DASUFM010000852.1:0-5841 GCA_036274535.1 Blastocatellia bacterium | reverse complement strand
GATCCTTCGGCTCAGCGCACCAGCGTTATCGTGCTCTTTCAGCAAAGGAACATGAAACGATAAAAAGAGCAGTCGTGGGCCTGCCATACCCGTTTATACATTCTTCGGTGTAGTTATCCTGGCTCTTCGGGAATTGCCGTGAAGGTCCTCACTTGCGATCTTCAAGCACGGCCAGCAAGACAGGTTTTCCTCGATCATCGCGCGTGCTGACAATAGTAACAAAATCGCGATGCCCTTTGAGCAATGAGATTTCGTCCAGTCCGATCTGGCGCAGATGTTTGAATTGATTCCAATCGACTTCGCCTCTGACGTATCTGTTGAGCACGCCGCGCACGCGATCGTAAGAGACACGGTATTTGATGGAGACGTCGCTGACTGTGCTGTTGACGAGCGCTCGCAAAAGAAAATCGGCGAAGGCTTTGGCGCCATTTTGCATCAGCGTCGTACCACTCGCAGCGCTCGGTCGTCGTGGGGCGGCCGTCGCAATCCAGGCAGCGATACCGTTTAGTTCTCAGATAGAGATAAACATCTTTCTCGCAAATCGGCAGATGCTGCAGAGTTAATATTTCGCCGTGTTCAAAAAACTTGGTGGCTTTTTGCCCGCAACGGCGCCAGATCGAATAGCCGCGAGTTGATTCGATGTCACATTTAATTTCGTGTTCAGTAATCTCGACGTTCAGGATCTGAATGTCGGGAAGATTCAACAACTGCTCGAACTGAATTTGCACTATGATGCCCTCACTACAGCGGTTTTCACTTGGAAGACGGCACGCATCTGCGCGACCTGGCCAGGCATTTGCCCAAGTCGCGTTATCGAAGGATCGCTTCTTACACGCCCGATCAAAGGCGCCGGGACTATTGGGTCTTCGTTCGGCGCGCGCAGTTGAAAACAGTCGGTGATGTCACAGTCATACTCTCAAAGAGACGGCGAAACGAAGGGCCGAAGAAAATCAAACTGATTGTGACCAATCTCGAAACTAAACGCGCGAGCGAAATCCTCAATGCCTATGCCCGAAGGTGGGCCGTGGAAGTGACGTTCAAAGAACTTAAATCCGGCCTGCATTGGGGGCAGATGCAGGTGACGAAAGAAAAGGAGCGAGTCGAGCGAGCAATGCTGTTGCCAGTGATGGCCTACCTGCTATTACTCCGCTTGTACGGAAAAGAGATGAATCCGAATCAGGGATTAACGATCTTCCAACTCAAACGCCGCTTCTGCGAGGAGGCCTGGCAAGAGCAGCTTGACCGTTCTGAAGCCAAATGGCGCAAACAATTCGATCAATTAAGGGCGGCGGCGTAGCTACTACGCTTCCACCCGTCACTTTTCAGTTTATTACCACGATGGCGGTATCCCCACACTCAAGCAAAAGTGGCGGCAAAAAACCGTCCGATCCCGTGATGTCGTTTCGGCTTCAATCATGTATTGTGATGTAGTGAGGCTGACGGAGAGCGGCGCGCCAGCGCAAAGAGAGGGACGGCGAATCGCGCCGAAACTTTTCGGCGCGATGGTTCACGCGAAGAAAATACCAATGGAGGGGAGATCACAATGAAAGCCATTCGATTGCACAGACGCGGAGGCCCGGAGCAACTCGTGTATGAGGATGCGCCAAAGCCTGAGCTGAGCCCTGGGGACGCTCTCATCCGAGTTCACGCCACAGGCATTACGCCCACGGAGTTGACATGGGAGGAAACATACAGCAATTGCGACGGGTCTGAGCGACTACCCACGATACCGGGACACGAGGTATCGGGCGTCGTCGAAAGCGTGGCTGACGGCGTCGGCGACGTGTCGATTGGCGACGAGGTCTATGCCCTGACATCATTTTGTCGGAATGGCGGCGCTGCGGAGTATGTTGCAATCCGCGCCGATGACCTGGCCCCGAAACCAAAGACACTCGATCACGCGCGCGCCGCGGCCGTCCCACTTTCCGCGCTGACTGTCTGGCAGGCCTTCTTCGATCACGCGCGTCTGGCGCCCGGTCAGCGCGTGTTGATCCATGGAGCCGCCGGCGGGGTCGGAACATTTGCCATTCAAATCGCTCACTGGCGCGGCGCTTATGTGATCGGAACCGCATCTTCGAAAAACCGCGACTTCTTACTCGGCCTCGGCGCGGATGAGGTCATTGACTATCAACAATCGCAATTTGAGCAGGTGGTCCACAATATCGATGTGGTCCTGGACACAATCGGCGGCGACACGCGCGAACGGTCATGGCAAGTATTGAAGCCCTCGGGAATCCTCGTCAGCTTGACGGAGCCCATCCCCGAGGGCGAAGCGGCGGCCCATAATAGACGAGGGCTGTTTTTCATCGTCGAGCCTAATCGAGAACAGCTTAGCGAAATCGCGGCCTTGATAGATTCCGGCGCAATTCGGCCTGTCATCGCAGAAACAATTCCGCTGGCGAGGGCCAGAGAGGCATTTGAACGCGGAGTGGCCGGCCACACCCGAGGAAAGTTAGTATTACAGGTCGCGGCTCCGGAGCGAGCTTCGGCATAAGTTCGCAACAGACGGAAAGTGAGATTTTTCATTGTTAACTCGAATGCGGTTGGCGAGCTCGAGAACGCCGAGCGCCCAGTACGCGAGATTTTCTTGCGCGAGTTTGCGAAATCGACCCTCTTCACGCCTCCTTTGCAACCTTATCGGCGCCACTCGGCAGTCTCCAGTTGGGCCGGACGAAATGGCAGGTGTAGCCGCCAGGATATCGTTGGAGGTAATCCTGATGCTCGGGTTCGGCCTCCCAGAATTCGCCTGCCGGAACGACTTCGGTCACAACCTTGCCTGGCCACAGGCCTGAAGCATCTACGTCGGCGATCGTGTCTTCCGCAATCCGCCTCTGCTCGTCGCTGGTGTAGAAGATCGCCGACCGATAGCTGGTCCCGACGTCGTTGCCCTGGCGATTGGGCGTGCTTGGGTCGTGAATTTGGAAGAAGAACTCAAGGAGCTTCCGATAGCTGATGCGCGCAGGATCAAAGATTACTTCGACTGCTTCGGCGTGTGAGCCGTGATTGCGGTAGGTAGCGTGGGACACGTCGCCGCCCGTGTAGCCGGCCCGGGTCGACAGAACGCCGTCGTAGCGGCGGATGAGGTCCTGCACGCCCCAGAAGCAGCCTCCGGCAAGAATGGCGCGTTCCTCAGTCATTGGAATCCTCCACCTGGTTCAGGTAAGCCCCATAACCCTCGGTCTCCATATCATCGCGATGGATGAACCGCAGCGCGGCCGAATTGATGCAATAGCGCAATCCGCCGCGGTCGCTCGGCCCGTCGGGAAATACGTGCCCGAGATGGCTGTCACCGTGCGCCGAGCGCACCTCTGTGCGCGTCATGCCGTGCGAGGTGTCCCGAAGTTCGTTAACATTGGCAGGTTCAATGGGCTTGGTGAAGCTGGGCCAGCCGCATCCCGATTCAAATTTATCGGACGAAGCGAACAGCGGCTCGCCGGACACAATATCGACATAGATGCCCGGTTCCTTATTATCCAGATATTCCCCGCTTCCGGGGACCTCCGTGCCGTTTTGCTGTGTTACGCGATACTGCTCCGGCGAGAGCCTTGAGATGGCGTTGGGGTCCTTGCTGAATTTTCTCATTTCTTTCTCCTTGTGTTGGACGTGTATGAAAGGAACTCGGAAACGCTGAGCGCCACGACTTCGAGCTTCATGTCGAGCGGTTCGACTTTTGCGATTTCTTTCGTTGCCATAGCTCCGCCCTTTGAATTTCCAGCCATTTACTGAAAAATAATTCTCGCTACTTTCATGTCCTATTTATCTACTAACCGTCAGCGCGTGAACGTTATCGGCGTCTTTCTCGAATGCGAACTCAGGCGTATGTACTCCGATCACCAGCAACCCCTGATCTTTGTATCTCTTGGCCCAAGCGCAGACAGAGGAAAGTGTGCGTAGCCAGTTGATGCAAGTATAGGTCCAGAATTGGACGAGGACGACTTTTTCGCGCAGGTCGACCACCGTCAATTTGGGCGTAAAGCTCCAGCCTTATGGGGTTCGACGGCTATAAGGGGCGATACGTTTTTCACTGTCCAATCTTCGGCGATCGCCCATCGCGTCCTTCCAATTGGCTCTCTCTTCATCGTTTTCATAGGCTCCCATGAATTAAACCTGGTAGCGCGCGGCGTCGGCGCGCTTGAATTCCAGCCCCATTCCCGGCCGCGACAGATCGGGCCGCAACTCCCCATTGACCGGCGTCGGCGCGCCGTCGAAGAACATCTGTTCGATCCGCGCGTGGTCGTGAAAATATTCCATGTGCAGCGCCGGGCCGAGCGCGCAACAGACGTGCAGGCTCAAAGCCGGCGCGGTGTGGGACGATAACGGCGTCGAGCGGGCCTGGCAGAGCGCCCCGACGCGCATGAACTCCGTGATTCCCGCGCACCGCGTCACGTCGGCTTGCAGCGTGTCCACCGCGCCGGATTCCAGCATCCTGCGGAAATAAAACAGGTCGTAGCCGTACTCACCCGCCGCGATGTCCATCCCCGCCGGGGCGCGGTCGCGGATCAGGCGCAACCCGTCCAGATCATCAGACGAGACCGGCTCTTCGAACCAGCTCACGCCGTAATCGTCGAAGGCCGCGGCGAAGGCCAACGCCTGTTTGCGGCTATAAGCGCCGTTGGCGTCCACAAACAGTTCCGCTCGTTCTCCGATGGCCTGGCGCGCCGCGCGCACCCGGTCAACATCGTTACCCGGATGACGGCCGACCTTCATCTTCACGCGCGTGATCCCCTGCTCGACCCACCCGCCGAGTTGCTTCCGCAACTGCTCCACGGAGTACGAGGTGAAACCGCCGCTGCCGTATATCAGCGCGCTCTCGCGCGCCGCCCCGAGCAACGCCACCAGTGGGAGGTTGAGCAGGCGCGCTTTCAAATCCCAGAGCGCCGCGTCCACTGCGGCGACCGCCATCGAGACGACGCCCGGACGTCCGAGGTTTCGTATCTCGCGGATCATCACCTCCCATGTCCCCGGCGGCGACATCGCGTCCCGCCCTTGCGCGACGCCGGTGAGTTTGTCGCGGACCAACTCGCCCGTAGCCGTATCGGCGTATGTGTAACCGAGTCCGCGCGCGCCGCCGCCGCTGGCCTCGACCAGGACCATCGTTGTCGAATCCCATTCGAGCGTGCCGTCCGATTCCGGCAAATCGGTGGGAACGGTGTAGACCGAGACCTCGACTTTTTCGATCGGAACTTTCATGCCTGCGCTTTTACTCATCTCTCAATTCCCGGCCACACATCGCCCTGCCGCCGCAGGACTTTCAGATGACCTCACGCACTTTGCTTCGGCCGCTGTTTTCGACATGCTCGTTCCTCCTTCGTCGTGAAATCTTCACGTTCGACCGTGTGGAAATTACCGGCGAAACGATCATACCGAGCCCTGTTGGGAGAATCAGTACGGGGTCAAACAGATCGAGCCATCCCTCGGATAATCGAGTTACGGTTCGCACATTCTTTCCGGTAACGCTACCCCGAGTGGCGGCGCGAGCCTGTCCTGCTCTCTTTCTGACGAATCGACCTGCCCGCCGCTTTCTCGACTTCCACGTTGACCTTGCCGCCGAGAAAGATCGCCAGTCCGAGAATGTAGAACCAGAGCATGAGCACGATTCGCCCCACACCCTTTTAGCCAACTCGATGAACGTTAATCCGCCGAGAAGACGTCGTCCGGCTAATCGCGCTCCGCCCCGCGAATGCCGCTATCTGACGTGGCCGAATGCGCGCTCGATTCTCTCAGGTATAACGATCTCTGAATTCACACTAAAGGTCGTCTCTCCGGTTGTCGGCGCCGCATGGCGCATTCACCGCGCCTCTCACTGCGGCTTGTATCAGTGCGCCCGCGTACTGACAGGAA
>DASUFM010000851.1:0-5994 GCA_036274535.1 Blastocatellia bacterium | reverse complement strand
ATAGGCCAATCCTGAATTCGGGAACCTGCCGACGAGCTGATTCCCCAATTGTTCGGCTTCCCCCAGTTCGCCTTTAAGCACATGTATGTACATGAGTTGTTCCCAGGCCTGTGGATAATTGGGATCGAAGCGCGACGCGTTTAGAAACGCTTCCCTGGCCTGATCCAGCCTGCCGGAATCCCAATAGAGGAATCCGATTTGTAATTGCGGCAGCGCCCAGGAAGGCGCGAGTTCCGCCGCGCGATTGAAGCATTCAACCGCCAGTTCGTTTTTCGCCAGATTGCGGTATGCCATTCCAAGCGCGCTGTAAGCGTGTGCGGCGCGGGGATCGAGTTGAATCGCGGATTTTAACAACTCCACGGCTTCCGGGAATTGCCTGATGTCCAACATCGCCTTGCCTTCACAGAACTTCAGCTTTGCATCGAGACTACGATCGGCGTTATGCGCCACAATCTTCTGCCGCCGAAACGCGTCAGCGGCCTGTTGAAAAATGCCCGGCCGCGTCGCCATGCCTGAAGACTGTACGTATACATTGATCGCGTTTTGACCTATCGATTCGAAGATGGCGCTCAGCACGGATTCGATGTTTGCCCGCTGTGGGTCATTCGGCGCCGTTATGGCAAGCTGCTGGTAAAGATTGAATGCGCCGTTGTTGTCCTTGTTAACGAGCGCTCGCGTAATTTGAGCGATAAGGGGGGAACTGCCGATCGAGCTGACAGACGAATTCTCAGTCGAAGTAGTAATCTCGCGGGCCCCATCTATACTCACAATCGTCTTTGGATCGCTGAGCGAGAGCTTCTTATTGATCGGCTCAATCCCCGCTGAGAGTATTGAAAGTTCGTGCGGTCCTGGATTGAGCCGGTCGATCACCAGCATTCCATTCGGCAGCACGCGCCCGCGAAACGCGTTGTCCATATAGACTTCGAGTCCGGGAGTGGCGTGGACTTCGACTGAAACCGTCTGCGCGCGTCCCCTCCGGGAGCCGCGCCTGGGCGCCGGACGAGACGCCAGAGTGGGCGCCGGCTCCGGATGGGCGTAGCTGATTACCGACATCGGCAGAGACAGGTCGACTTCTCCGGCGGCGACTGGAGTCTGTAATGACTGCGTTTCCTTCGGCACGGTATTGGATAGAAATTTGAGCAGTTCACCGACGCGGACATAACCGTCTTTGTCATCATCGGCCTGGCCGCGCATGCCTTCCAGCAAAAACCAGGTGAAGGCGCCATGCCCATTGCCCCAGTTTCTTCCCTCGTAACTGAGTTGATCCTGACGTGAAGCGAGAATCCGAAAGATGCCTTTGCCGCTCCTGCCGACTTCGTCCAGATAACGATTGACCATGGCCGCGCTTTCCCCAACGCCGCGTGACGTCATTGCTACCTGGCCCACCTGGCCCAATTGTCCTGAATGACAGGCGTCGGCGATCAGAATCACGTTCCGCGCCTTCAATCGCTCGGAAACTATGCGATTCAGTTCGGAGATTTGAAGCGCCGTCGCATAAAGATTCTGCGGGTCGGAATCATACGCCAGCAGATATCCGTCGCGCTCACTTTCGACCGTGCCGTGACCGGCGAAAAAGATGATGACCATATCGTCCGGCGCGACGGAACGCGGCAAGGTCGTGCCGAGCGCGCTGCGAATCGCCGACAATGTCGCCGCCTGATTGGTTAACAATGTGAGTTGACTCGGCGGATAACCGCCTCCTTTCGGACTGCGCAGGAAGGCGGCGAAATCCTCGGCGTCGCGATGGGCAAATTCAAGCTGAGATTTCTGCGCCAGATTTTTATACCTGGAGACTCCTATCACCACAGCCCACAATTTGCCACGCCCGTCGAGCGCGGCCACGGCGGCGCCCCCATCCCTGACCATCACGTCACGGCCCTGAGGTCTGGGCCTGGGGCGTCGTTTCGTGGGACGCTGGCCGTAGGCGTCGAAACACAACGCCAACGGAATGATCAGCAATAATGCGAGATTGAATTGTAGAAGCTTCCTTTTCATTTAAGATATCCACCTTTCAAGATTAGACATCTTCTTGCAGAAGTCCAATCAGCAGTGGCCGGCAGTGGATAGATGCCTGTTGAAATCATTGCGTTCGCCGTAAAAAACTCCTGCTTGTCCGGCCTGGCGCCATGACAAGAGGCGCGTCAAAATGTTCCTGTCGCTAAACGACATCGTACCGATCCACCTCATTTCCAACAAAGCTATAGAAGCGTACGACCTCAAGCCCTTCAATCAGGGCCTCCGCACGTCCAAACAGACAGACATTCTCGCCGGATTCGCCCACCCGTTCCGTTTCTCTGGCGGTTTGAGCGATCAGCCCGGCAAAATATTGAGGGAATTTGGCAAAGGCCTGACCTAAGGCTCTGGTAACCGAGTAATCACCGTTCTGGTTGATGACTTCATCCTCTAACCGTATTCCAGGAAACTGTTTCTCGACGCTTGTGGAGGCGCCGCCCTCCGACTTCAGGAGGTTAAACTGGCCGATTTTTCGCAGAAAGTCGCGCGCGCCACCCCCATTCGGACCATAAAGAGATATATCAGCGACTTGCATCGGTTTGGTCACTCTCACCTGAAAGATATATTTAACGCCAAGCATTTGAGGGATGCTGACACGACCGGAATCAGGGTCCACACGGAACCTCGGAGGAGGGGTCACGCGACTGGAACTATGTTCCTTAGGGAACCTTTCCCCCTCGGCATAATGCATCATCTCCGCCAGCCCGGCGCCCTGGTTGGTGAACAAATAACATCCTCCGTTCGCGTAATAAGAATTCCGGGGCGCAACGCCGGAGAAGCGATTTTCCTTCGTCCCGTAATCTCGCACTCTGATAATTTCGTCGGCTAACGATCGGGGCATTTGACGCCTGTCTCCGCCAAGCTGATTCATAGATTTCATATAATGAGTACTGTCGGATGCGCGATATAAATAGCTGTTCACCGGCAGTATTCGAACAGGCGCAGATCCGCTTTTTACCAGGTTCATCGCGGCTTCGAGGACCGCCTCATAGAGTTCAGGATTATTCACCCGGGACATTGTTGACATTTCCATGTACTCCTCACGAGATATCGTAATTGAACCTGCCGCCATCCATGACGCTGACATGCGCGCGAGATATCGCCTGTCCCGCGGCCATCCTCGCCAGAAACTCAGCGGACATTTCGGGCAGTAAGGTCCGCGTCAAAATATGGTCCACGTTGCGCGCGCCGCTTTCGACTTCCTTACACCGGCCGGCGATCTCGTCGACCAATGATTCGTCATAGCTGAATTCAGTCCCGTGATTCTCTTTCACGCGGCTGGCTATGCGGCCAAGCTGCAGCCCGATGATTCGGCGCATGACGTCGTCAGTGATCGGGTAATACGGAACGACGATCATGCGTCCCAGCAGCGCGGGTTTGAACACCTTGAGCAATTCCGGGCGAATCGCTTCGGTCAATCCCGCCGGTTCGGGACTCGTTTCCGGATCGGCGCAGAGTTTGTGAATGATGTCCAGGCCGGCGTTCGACGTGAGCAGGATGAGCGTGTTTTTGAAATCGATTTCGCGGCCTTCGCCGTCTTCCAGCATCCCCTTGTCGAAGACCTGATAAAACAGCTCCATTACGTCCGGATGCGCTTTTTCGACTTCGTCGAGTAGCACAACCGAATACGGTTTGCGGCGAACGGCTTCGGTCAGGACGCCGCCCTCTCCGTAGCCCACATATCCCGGCGGCGAGCCTTTAAGCGACGATACGGTGTGCGCTTCCTGGTATTCGCTCATATTGATCGTCACCAGGTTGCGTTCGCCGCCGTAGAGCGTGTCGGCCAGCGTCAGCGCGGTTTCAGTCTTACCGACGCCGCTCGGGCCGACCAGCAGGAAAACTCCGATGGGGCGGCGCGGGTCCGTCAGTTTTGCGCGCGAGGTCTGGATGCGCTGGCTGATGGCTTCCAGCGCATGGTCCTGGCCGATCACGCGGCGCGCCAGACGGTCCTTCAATTGCAGCACCGTGTTGATTTCATCAGCCAGCATTTTGCCCACGGGGATGCCCGTCCAGCCTGAAATCACTTCGGCGATCGATTGCGAAGTCACTACAGGCTGCATCAACGGAGTTTCGCCCTGCGCTTCCCGCAACTCCTGATTCAACTTCGCCAATTCCGCGCGCCAGGCGTTCACGCCGGCCTCCATATCAGGCCTGGGAGCGCCAGCGCCCTGCTGGTCTGCGGCCTGCGCCTCCAGTCGCAAGCGGACCTCGCGAATTTTGTCGATCAGGGCGCGCTCTTCGTTCCATTGATTATTGAACCTGGCGAATCGTTCCTCTTCGCTCTTTCTGGCCTCGTAGAGTTCGGCGATGCGTTCGGCGTGATCCGCTCCGGTGATAGCCTCGCGTTCCAGCGCGCCGATCTCGACCGTGTATTGCGCAATACGGCGCGTGGCGTCTTCAATCTGAGGCGGGATCGCTCCCTGACCGATGGCGACTTTCGCGCAGGCCGTATCGAGCGCGCTGACCGCCTTGTCGGGCAATTGGCGGCCCGATATGTAACGATGCGAGAGTTTAACAGCGTCAGCGACCGCTTCGTCCAGAATCCGCACGTTGTGATGCTTCTCCAGGGTCTCGGTCAATCCACGCATCATCACGACTGCCGTCTCTTCGTCAGGCTCTTCGACCTTGACGACCTGAAAACGGCGAGCGAGCGCGGCGTCTTTCTCGAAATATTTTTTGTACTCGGCCCAGGTCGTGGCTGCGATTGTTCGCAGTTCACCGCGCGCCAGCGCCGGTTTCAGCAGATTGGCGGCGTCGTTCTGCCCGGCCTGGCCGCCCGCGCCGATCATTGTGTGCGCTTCGTCAATGAAAAGTATGATTGGCTGCGGCGACGCCTTGACCTCTTCGATGACCGATTTCAAACGATTTTCGAACTCTCCCTTGATCCCGGCGCCGGCCTGCAAAAGGCCCAGGTCCAGCGTGCGAACGATCACGTTCCGGAGCGGGTCCGGCACGTCGCCCTGAGCGACGCGCAGCGCGAAGCCTTCGACCACCGCGGTTTTGCCGACGCCCGCCTCGCCGGTCAGGATCGGATTGTTCTGGCGGCGGCGTGTCAGGATGTCCACTATCTGGCGAACTTCGAAATCGCGGCCCAGCACCGGATCAATCTTCCCTTCGCGCGCCCTGGCTGTCAGGTCTATCGTGAATTGGTTGAGCGATTGCGTCTTGCCCGGCAGGCCGACCGCGGGCCCCGCGCCATCGCCGCCGTTCGCCGCCGTGTCCGCCAGACTGATCGCGGCCCTGTCTTCGGCTGACCCGGCGGTGAGATCGGCGAATTTGCTCCTAAGCGATTCCAGGGAGACGCGATCGAATTCGCGCGAGATGTCGACGGCCAGCCGTCCCAGTTCGTCATTGCCCAGCAGGGCCAGCAGCAGATGCCCGGAACGAATTTTCGCCTCGCGGAATTCGATCGAAGCCAGCAGCCATGCCTCCTGGACCAGCAGCGGCAGTCTGGGCGACAAGGCCGGCGTGCGCGAATTACCCGTTTTCAGCCGATCGAGCGCCCGCGTCAGATCCCTGTTCAATCTCGACATCCCGATTTCAAAATGATCCAGGATGCGCGGCAGATCGGCGTCCTGCGCTTCGAGCAGTTTGATCAGGTAATGCTCGACTTCCACATCGTAGTTGGTCCGTGAAAGACATAAACCCGCCGCCCCTTCCAGCGCGCTGCGGCAGGTATCGTTGAGCCTGGCGATCAGTGATTTTAGATTGACGTTCATAGCTGAACCTATCAAAAGAGTAATCGCTCACAGACTTGTTTAAGCGAAGGTTATGTATAAAACGACGGAGTCTTTGGAGTGCGGGCGTTCGGGATACCGCTGGCGAATTCAAAATTGACGCGCACTGTTGCTACAGAGGTGGGACACATTTAAATTGTCCCACTTCTATTCCGACTGATAAGTGGGACAATTTAAATGTGTCCCACAAATGAGTTTGCCAGCGGTATCGTTCGGGACCGCTTTGGTAGTCAACTTCGATTCC
>DASUFM010000850.1:0-4710 GCA_036274535.1 Blastocatellia bacterium | reverse complement strand
GTCTTGGGCAGTTCGGGCACCACCAGGATGGTCTTGGGCTTGGCGATCGGGCCGATCTCCTTGCTTACGTGGTTGCGGAGTTCCTGGACGATTGCATCCCCGGAGTCCACGGCGTCTTCGCGGAGGATCACGAAGGCGACGACGGCCTGCCCGGTGGTTTCGTCGGCGGCGCCGACCACGGCCGCTTCCGCAACCGCGGAATGAGAGACAAGCGCGCTCTCGATCTCCATTGTGCCGAGGCGATGGCCGCTGACGTTGATGACGTCGTCTACGCGCCCCATCAGCCAGAAATATCCGTCCTGGTCGCGGCGAGCGCCGTCGCCGGTGAAATAGCAGCCTTTGATGTCGCTCCAGTATTGCTTCACGTACCTTTCGGTATCGCCGTAGATTGTACGCAGCATGCCGGGCCAGGGCCGGGTGATTACCAGATAGCCGCCCTGATTAGGTCCGACGGAGACGCCGTCTCTGGTTTGAATGTCAGGAACGATGCCCGGGAAGGGAAGCGTCGCCGACCCTGGCTTGGTCGGGATGGCTCCGGGAATGGGAGTGATCATGATGGCGCCGGTCTCAGTCTGCCACCAGGTGTCCACTACCGGGCAGCGCTCCTTGCCAATGGTTTTGTAATACCACATCCAGGCTTCAGGGTTGATGGGCTCGCCGACGCTGCCGAGTAACCGCAGGCTGGACAGGTCGTATTTGAGGGGCCATTGCTCGCCCCACTTGATGAACGTTCGGATGGCGGTGGGGGCGGTGTAGAGTATATTGACGCGGTGTTTTTCGATGATTGACCAGAAGCGGCCGAAGTCCGGAGTGTTCGGCGCGCCCTCGTACATCACGGCCGTCGCGCCGTTCTGAAGCGGGCCGTAAACGATATAGCTGTGGCCCGTCACCCAGCCTATGTCCGCCGTGCACCAGTAAGTGTCTTCATCGCGAAGATCGAAGACCCATTTCGTTGTGATGTAAGTATGTACGGAATAGCCGCCGGTCGTATGAACTATGCCTTTCGGCTTTCCGGTGGTGCCGGACGTATAGAGGATGTAGAGCAGGTGCTCGGAATCCAGGGGCTCCGCTTCGCATACGTCCGAAGCGCCGGACATCATATCGTGATACCAGTGGTCGCGTCCCGGCCGCATGTGGATTTGATTCTTGCATCGCTCGACGACGACGACGTCAGTCACGCTCGGACAGTCCTTGATCGCCTCATCGACCGCCGGCTTGAGTTGAACCACGCCCCCGCGACGAAAGCCTCCGTCGGCCGTGATCACGGCTTTCGCCTGGGCGTCGTTGATGCGGTCCTTCAGCGCTTCGGCGGAGAAGCCGCCGAAGATTATGGAGTGCGTGGCGCCTATGCGCGCGCAGGCCAGCATGGCCACGGGCAGTTCGGGGATCATCGGCATGTAGATGGCGACGCGATCGCCTTTCTCTATGCCCAGCTTCTTCAGCGCGTTCGCGAATTTACATACTTCCTGATGAAGTTGCTGATATGTGATGGTTCGCGTGTCGCCGGGTTCACCCTCCCAGATGATAGCCGCTTTGTTCTTTCGCCACGTCGTCAGATGGCGATCCAGGCAGTTGTACGAGATGTTGATTTGACCTCCGACGAACCATTTGGCGAAAGGCTCATTCCATTCCAGAACCTTATCCCATTTCCTGAACCAGTGCAGCTCGCCGGCGATCTCCGACCAGAATCCTTCAGGGTCTTCGACCGAGCGTTTGTAAATACGGTCGTAATCTTCACGGCTTTTGATATGGGCGCCGGCGCTGAAATCCGGCGACGGCGCGAATTGACGGTCTTCCTTAAGCAATGAATTGATGTCCGGTTGAGACATTCCATTTCCTCCAAACGTGGCGCAAAATCTATTGGCGTTAGAGCCGGAAAAATAAACATCGCAACAGCGCAAAGGCGGACAGACGCCGTCTGCGCCGGATCTGGCGCTGAATACAAATCTTTACATTGTTGATATAAAGATGATTACTGCAAGAGGGACAATGATAAACGCGAGCGATGGCAAAACCAAGAGGAGCGTTTTTATTTGCCTGCGACCGGCGCCTCAAGCTTGACACTTTCGAGAGCCACATGACATCCTTTCCCGCTTTGGAGGCGGAGTTTACTAACGCTACAGCGCTAATATTCATTCTGCGGCCTTCGTTTCATACCTGGCCGCGCCGCGATACTTTTTCCAATTCAACCCAGGAGGGAATTAAGTGAAACAGCACGGCAGATTTTTGTTCACATCTGAGTCGGTGACGGAAGGCCATCCCGACAAGATATGCGATCAGATTTCGGACGCCATTTTGGACGAGGTTTTGAAACAGGACGACAGGGGACGAGTCGCATGCGAGACCATGGTCATGACGGGATTGATCATAGTCGGCGGCGAGATCACGACGACCGCGTTTGTCGATTACGCCAGGGTCGCGCGCGAGACAGTCAGGGAGATCGGCTATACCAGGGCCAAGTACGGCTTCGACGCCGACACCTGCGGCGTGATCTCGGCCGTCAACACGCAATCGCCTGACATCGCGATGGGAGTGGACACCGGAGGCGCGGGCGACCAGGGGCTGATGTTCGGCTACGCCTGCAATGAGACCCCGGAGTTAATGCCGACACCCATACAACTCGCGCAGCAGCTCGTCCGCAAACTGAGCGACGCCAGACGCAGCGGAGACCTCGATTATTTACGGCCCGACGGCAAATCGCAGGTGACCGTGGAATACGATAACGGGAAGCCGGTCAGAGTCGATGCCGTAGTCATCTCGACCCAGCACAGTCCCGAAGCCTCGGCGGAACAGATTCGCGAAGATATTATTGATCACGTCATCAAGCCAACCATTCCTTCAAGCCTTCTGGACAAAGACACCAAATATTACGTGAACCCGACAGGCCGTTTCGTGGTCGGAGGCCCGCAGGGCGATACCGGCCTGACCGGACGCAAGATCATAGTCGATACCTACGGCGGCGCCGCCCCGCACGGCGGCGGAGCGTTTTCCGGCAAAGACCCGACAAAGGTCGACCGTTCCGCCTGCTACATGGCCCGCTATATCGCGAAGAACGTCGTGGCGGCCGGCCTCGCCGACCGATGCCAGGTTCAATTGGCCTACGCCATAGGCGTCGCGGAGCCAGTGTCGGTTTATGTTGACTGCTTCGGCACCGCGAAGATCGACGAAGGCAAAATCTCGGATATTATCCGCGCCAACTTCCAGCTTACGCCTAAAGGCATCATTGAATCCCTAGACCTCCGCCGCCCCATCTATAAACAAACAGCCGCTTTCGGACACTTCGGCCGCAATGACGCCGATGGATTCTCCTGGGAGAAGACTAATCGCGCTGAAAAACTGCGGGCTGACGCCGGTTTGTGATGGCAAGTATCTGATAACGGATAGTACAAACAGAGGAGCCCCTACCAGGCATTAATAACTAAAGATAAAAACCTATGGAGAAACAGAACCAAACTCATTATGAAGTAAAGGACATCTCTCTCGCGGATGAGGGGAAGCGCCGGATAGAGTGGGCAGAAAGAGAAATGCCGGTGCTTCGCATGATCCGCCAGCGCTTTCAGGATGAGAAACCGCTGGAGGGATTGCGGCTGGTCGCCTGCGCGCACATCACGACAGAGACGGCGAATCTGGCGCGAGCCTTGAGCGCCGCGGGAGCCGACTGCGTGCTCATCGCTTCAAACCCGTTGAGCACTCAGGACGATGTGGCGGCGGCGCTTGTGAAGCATTACGGAGTATCCGTTTTCGCCATCAAAGGCGAGTCCACCGACACATATGTTCGTCATGTTGGCATAGCGCTGGACCACAAGCCGAACCTGATCATCGATGACGGCTCCGACGTGGTGGCGACGATGATACAGGAGCGCCCGGAACTGATACCGGACATCATCGGGACCACGGAAGAAACCACGACCGGAATCACGAGACTCAGAGCAATGCTGCGTGACGGGAAGCTGAGCTTTCCGTCGATCGCGGTCAATGACGCGCAGACCAAGCACTTCTTCGACAACCGCTACGGCACCGGCCAGAGCACGCTCGACGGCGTGATCCGCGCGACCAACATCCTTCTCTCCGGCAAAACGGTGGTGGTGGTCGGCTACGGCTGGTGCGGAAAAGGCGTCGCGATGCGGGCGCGCGGAATGGGCGCCAACGTGATCGTCACGGAGGTCAACCCGATCAAGGCCCTGGAAGCGACCATGGACGGCTTCCGGGTCATGCAGATCACCCAGGCCGCGCCGCTAGGCGAAATATTCATTACGGTCACCGGGAACCGCCACGTCATAGACACTCAGCACTTCGAAGCGATGCGAAACGGCGCGATCGTCTGCAACTCCGGCCACTTCGATCTGGAATTGAACCTCGTCGGATTGAAATCAATTTCGACCGAGGTAAAAGAAGTGAGAAAGTGGGTCGAGGCTTACAAGCTGAGAGACGGCCGCGAAATCATGGTGCTGGGCGAAGGCCGCCTGATCAACCTCGCCGCCGCCGAAGGCCACCCCGCGAGCGTGATGGATATGAGCTTCGCCAACCAGGCGCTGTCCGTGGAATACCTGGTCAAAAACAAAGGAAAGCTGCAGGCCGACATCCACCTGCTGCCTGAAGAAGTCGATACGGAGATCGCTCAGTTGAAACTGACGGCTATGAAGGTCGCGATCGATGAGTTGACTCCGGAAATGGTCGAGTACATGAACAGCTGGCAGACAGGAACCTGAT
>DASUFM010000849.1:0-10027 GCA_036274535.1 Blastocatellia bacterium | reverse complement strand
AATGAAACATCACCGGCAAACAACTATCGGAGGAAAGCTATGAGCGATCAAAATAAGCAGAACATCAGTCGCCGCGACTTCGTCCGCCAGTCGGCGCAGCTGGCCGGCGCCGCGATCATCGGCTCCGAACTGCTCGCGCCCGCCGAAGCCGCTCCCGTCGCGCGTACGGCGAGCGACTGGGTGTCGCTGGGACGTAAAACCAATGTCAAAATTCCCAGGCTGGGCATGGGCACAGGCTCGATTAATGGTTCGGTGCAGCGCGCGCTGAATCAGGACGGCTTCAACAAGCTCATGGCCTACGCTTACGAGCGCGGAGTCCGCTACATTGACACCGCCGATAATTACAAGACTCACGAGATGATCCGCGAGGCGATGAAAGCCAACAAAATCCCGCGCGACCAGGTCTTCATCCAGACGAAACTGCCGCTCCGCGAAGAGACGACCAAAGACCCGATGGCGACGATCGAGCGTTATCGAAAGGAGCTCGGCACGGATTATTTCGACAGCCTGCTGATCCATTGCGCGACGGAAGAAAACTGGACCGAAAAAATGAAGTTCCTGATGGACGCTTTCGACCAGGCGCAGGCCAAAGGCATAATCAAAACCAAAGGCTGTTCCTGCCATGGGCTGCGCGCGCTGCGCGCCGCGGCGGCCAGCGATTGGATGGAAGTCCAGCTCGCCCGCATCAACCCTCAAGGCCACCACGTCGACCAGGATCTGCCGAACGTCCACGACCCGCACGGCAAATATGACGAGGCGATGAAAGAGATCAAGGCGATGCGCGCCAAGGGGCGCGGCGTCATCGCCATGAAGCTTTGCGGCAACGGCGATTTCACCAACCCCGAAGACCGCGAAAAGGCCGTCCAGCACGCAGTCAAATGCGGCTTCGTCGACGCCATGGTCATCGGCTTCAAGAGCAACGCCGAAATCGATGAGGCGATCGAGCGCGTCAATCGAGCGCTGAACAGCTAGGCCTGACGTTGTATTGACAAGAACCAGACTGCGAGCGTAAGGGCGGGGAAACTCGCCCCTACGCCAATTCAGATCCAGAATGCGTCGTATCGTTACATTTCTATTTCCCTTTTTATTAGTGGCGTCGTTGAGCGGTTCGGCGTCTTCCCGGCGTCGTTCGCCGATCGAAACTTTCCCGGCGAAAGATCGTTTGGTGATCGTCATCAGTCTTGACGGTTTTCCCGCATACACGTTTGCGGATCCAACGTTGCCTGCGCCGACTTTGCGGCGCCTGGCGAGTGAAGGCGTCATGGCGGAGGGCATGAGGATTTCGAACCCGGCTGTGACGTGGCCGAACCATACCAGCATGGTTACCGGCGTTCAGCCTGAAAAACATGGCGTTCTTTACAATGGAATGCTTGTCCGCGGCGGTCCCAGGGTCGCGCCAAAAATCGAACCCTGGCGCGACAAACGCGAGATGGTGCGCGTCCCAACGGTGTACGATTTGGCTTATCAGGCCGGACTCACCACGGCGCAGGTGGATTGGGTCGCGATTCAAAATCCTGGCACGATCAATTGGGAGTTCGCCGAACGTCCCAGGGCAGATGGCGCCGTCGAAAAAGAGATGATCGCTGAAGGATTGCTGACCGAAAATGAAGCGCGGGAGTTCAGCAAGGGCAATATAACGTGGCGCGATCAGGTTTGGACAAACGCCGCCATTCACATTATCAAAAAGCACAGGCCGAACCTGCTGCTGTTTCACCTGCTCAACCTGGATTCCGTTCATCACCGCTATGGTCCCAGAACCGTGGCCGGCTATACCGCGCAGGCCTATATCGACACCCGCGTCGGGCAATTGTTTGACGCGCTGAAGGCGGCGAATTTATTGGATCGTACAACGGTCCTGGTTGTTTCGGATCATGGCTTCAAAACCGCCAAACGCTCCATCAAAGCTAACGCGGTTCTGCGCCGTATGGGATTACTGCAGGCCGAGGGTTCAAAAGTGAGCGGCGACGCCTATGTCATCTCAGAAGGCGGCACGGCCATGGCATACATCAACGCCCCTGAGAATCGAAAGCGCCTGGCGCCGCAAATGAAGGAAGCCTTCCTGGCGACGGAAGGCGTGGCCCGCGTTATGGAACCCTCCGAGTTCCACAGCCTCGGGATGCCCACGCCGGAGGAAAACGATCAGATGGCGGACCTGATTCTCGTCGCGAAAGACGGGTACAGCTTCGGCAACCCGGTCGACGGCGATGCGGTTGTTGATATCACGGGCGGAATGAGTCCTGGATCTCACGGCTATGTCAGCTCCGATCCGGAAATGAACGCGATATTTATCGCCTGGGGATATGGCATACAGGGCGGCCGGCGTCTGGGAATGATTGACAATGTGGACGTCGCGCCGACGATCGCCGCATTGCTCGGGCTGCGTATGGAAGGGATTACCGGCAAGCCATTGGTTACGATCCTGAAACTCTCGGATACGGTCAATACGCGCTGAAATGAAGGTGATCTGCAAAATTACGCATCAGTATAAAGCTGCGTATGAGCAGGTGAAAGGATTACTGTCGATGCGGGAACACGTCCCCATAGGCGCTGAGTTGGCCAGGAAGCGGCATACGAGGGCGCTCTTGAACAGTACGGCAGAGAGAAGAAGCGGGAAGCGAAAACTATAGCGGCAATGTTTCTCGTTCAAGTCACATTTGGATCCGATAGAGGCGACCGAAGCCATCGCGAATCATTGGAAGACGCCGCCACAGACTATCTCTCCGCCTTGTACTGGAACGGGCAAGTATGCGGCGAGCGCCTGCTCGCGTGGTCCAACGCGCAGTTCACAGGCTATACCCATGTCCCGCGTCCTGACTCATTTTCCGAACGCCATCATTCACAATGGGGCGTTTCCGCGCTCAACAGACTTACAGATGCCTTTGGCCGCGATCCGGAATGGAAGATCATTGATGACGGCGTTCCCGAACGCTTTCCCGACTGGCGCCAATCGTCATCACTCTACTTATTCACGCATGCGTTCGATGACTCCAGCCCGGTTTGTTGCGGCGATTCCGGCGAGCCGGTTCCCGTATATCTCCTCCCGATATCGGATCAGGACCGTCAGGATTTACGCTCCTGGGCCGGCTACTATAAACACCTCGACGACGTCTGGCTTGACTCCGGCGCGCTTGAAATACCCGCGTATAAACAACTCGCCGATCCGACAAGCGAGTTGTCGGTTACCGGGCGCGAGTTATGCGCAAGAATCGAAGAATCGACACAGAAACCGACATATTATTATTTAACCAGATATTGGGGGCGCAATGACGGTGAGGAGGCGCGGCCCTGTCCGCTCTGCGGCGGGGAGTGGCGAGTGTCAGATCAAAACGAGGATTTGGCGCCGTTTCACAAGTTTCAGTTCAAATGCGATAGTTGTCGTCTTGTTTCACGAATCGCCGATTCGTATGACGACGAAAGGCACGTTCGAATCGGAGAGTACAAACAAGGAGGAGAACTATGAACGAAGTGTTCGTAGACTATTTCATAGCGGGCCTTGTGATAGTGGGACAATTTGGCAAATTGTCCCACCCGGGTAATTAATCCACGAACTCTACTTTGACCTGTCGCGGGATCACGCCTTTGCTGAATCCTTCATCCAGCATCAATTGCACCGCCTGGCGATCTTTGTCCGTATAACCGAGGGTGCTGTTATTTACCCACATGGCGACGAACCGATCGGCCGTTTCGACCGGCATGTCGCGCGCGAATTGCATCGCATAGTTCAGCGCGTCATGCCGGTTGTCCATCGAAAACTGAATGCTGCGGCGCAGACAGCGCGAGACTTCGCGTTGAAGATCCGCCCCCAGGTCGCGCTTGATGACGTTGCCGCCCATGGGCAGCGGCAACCCGGTCTCCTGCTTCCACCACGCGCCGAGGTCGACGATCTTGTTCAATCCCTGGTCGCGATATGTCAATTGCCCCTCGTGAATCAACAGCCCGGCGTCGTAATTGCCTGTTACGACTTCGTCGATGATCTCGTCGAAGGGGACGACGCCGTAAGCGAATTCCGGCGTGTGCAGCCTGAGAGTCAGAAAGGCGCTGGTCAGTTCGCCCGGAATCGCGACGCGCTTGTTTTTGAGCTCGCAAGCGGGAAAGGTTTCGCGCGCCACGACGATCGGGCCGTAACCGTCGCCGATGCTCGCGCCGTGCGGCAGCAGCGCGTAATGATCGGAGATGTAGGCGTAGGCGTGAAACGAAACGGCCGTCACGTCATATTCGCGCGTCGTCATCGCCGTCTGGTTGAGCGATTGAATGTCCTTGAGAACGTGAGCGAAACTCAACTCGCCGGTGTCGAGTTTGCCGGTGGCGAGTCCGTAAAACATGAATGCGTCGTCGGAATCGGGGCTGTGAGCGACTTTGATTTCTTTTGTAGTCATGAAAGGAAATACCACTAAGACAAATGAATTCAGGCCGCCGCGTACTGGCGCAGCGGATGGTAAAGCGTATCGCGTTCGACGGCTTCGAAGCCGGCTTCGGTAATGAGTTTGACGATCTCTTCTTTCGAGGCCTCGTTTTCGTTCCCGGCCTCGACCAGATAAGACTCCATCAACTCGCCGCCGCCCGTGATCGTGCCGTCCAGGTCGTTCGCGCCGAAATGCAATGCGGTCTGGGCGAGTTTCTTGCCGAGCATCACCCAATAAGCCTTGATGTGATCGATGTTATCGAGCATCAGGCGCGAAACGGCTATGGTCTTCAAACTGTCTATGGCCGACGGGCCGGGCAGATGCGAGAGCTGCGTGCCGGGCGGATAGAACGCCAGAGGTATGAAACATTGAAAACCGCCTGATTTATCCTGCTGCTCGCGCAAACGCGCGAAATGATCGACGCGGTCTTCAATGGTTTCGACGTGGCCGTAAAGGATCGTTGCGTTCGTCTTCAGGCCGGCCTCATGAACCTTGCCGGACATCTCCAGCCAGCGGTCGCCGTCGGTTTTGTGCGTGCAGATCTTTTCGCGCGTCTCGGAGGCGAAGACTTCGGCGCCGCCGCCCGGGCAGGAGTCCATTCCGGCCGCCTTCAATTTCTCTATCACTTCTTCGTCGCCCATTTTGTAAAACTTTGCGAAGAAGTCCAGCTCGACCATCGTGAAGGCTTTCAGGTGCAATTGCGGGAATTCCTGTTTGATGGCCGAAAGCATGTCGGTGAAATAAGAGAACGGCAGGCGCGTGTTCAATCCACCGACGACGTGCAGCTCGGTGGCGCCCTGCCGCCAGGCGTCGCGCGCGATCTTCAGGCATTCCTCTATGTTGTGCGTGTAGCCGCCTTCCTGGTTGTGCTTGACGAAGAAGCTGCAGAATTTGCAATCGGCATAGCAATAATTGGTCGGATTCAAATGACGGTTGACGTTGAAATAGGTTTTGCGACCGTGTTTGCGCCGCCGGACGACGTCGGCCAGACGCCCCACCCCATGCAGGTCGTCGCTGCGGTAAAGCGCCATCCCGTCTTCAAAGCTCAATCGTTCATCGGCCGTCACCTTCTCGGCGATCGGGATGAGATTGGGGTCGAGTAGAAAATCGTTCATCGTGGTTTCTCCTGTTCGCTTGCCAGTTTGTCCAGCGCGTCTCCGGCCACGCGGAAGACCGTCCAATCATTCAGCGGCGAGGCGCCGAGCGCCTTGTAAAAATTGATGGACGGTTCGTTCCAATCGAGCACGGACCATTCCAGCCGCCCGCAGTTCCGCTCCTTCGTCAGTTTCGCCAGGTAAACCAGAAGCGCCTTTCCGAAGCCCTTGCCGCGATGCTCCTCATCGACATACAGGTCTTCCAGGTAGATGCCCGGCTTGCCCAGGAAGGTCGAATAGCTGTGAAAGAAGAGCGCGAATCCGACCGGCTCGCCGCCGTGGTAGCCGATGACGACCTCGGCGTAGCGCCGCGCGCCGAAAAGCGTTTCGCGCAGGATGTCCTCGGTGGCCGTCACCTTGTTCGCCAGCTTTTCGTAAACCGCCAGCTTTTTTATGAAGCTCAGAATCAACGGCGTGTCGATTTCGGCCGCCGGCCTGATTTCGAAATCTTTTGGCGTCGTCGTCATTTGATCAGAAAGATGTCGGCGGCTATGGTTACAAAGAGGATGACGCTGACGTAGGCGTTCGTCGTGAAGAACGCCACGTTCAATCGCGACAGATCGTCGGCCCGCACGAGCCTGTGCTGGTAAATCAGCAGCGCCGCCGTCGCGATGATGCCCAGCAGTCCGATCCAATGCAATCCCGTCAGAAAATAAACCTGGACCAGCGCCGCGAACATCAGCGCATGAAGTCCCCGCGAAATCCGCAGCGCCCACGCGACGCCGAACCTTTCCGGAATCGAATGCAGCCCCGCCTGCGCGTCGAAGTCCCGATCCTGGCAGGCGTAGATGATGTCGAAGCCCGCAGTCCACAACATCACGGCGAGTGAAAGCAGCAGCGGCGCCGGAGAATCGATCGCCCCGCGCACCGCTATCCACGCGCCAGTCGGCGCGATTGACAGACACCATCCCAAAACCAGATGCGACAACGACGTGAGCCGCTTCGTGTACGAATAAGCCAGAACAGAAGCCAGCGCCACCGGCGAAAGGATCAGCGTCAACCGGTTGAGCCTGAACGCCGCGATGAAGAAGAGCGCGGATGACGCGACGGTGAAGGCCGCGACGAATCGCGCGCTCAACAGTCCCGCCGGAATCGCCCTCAACTTTGTCCGAGGATTCGCCGCGTCGAAATCGCGGTCGACCAGGCGGTTAAACGCCATCGCCGCCGAACGCGCTCCGACCATCGCCACCACGATCCACAAAATCCGATCCCACGCCGGCAGACCTCTCGCCGCAAGCACCGCGCCCAGAAACGCGAACGGCAAAGCGAACAGCGTGTGCTCGATCTTGATCATCTCAAGTGTGATTTTCAGACTGCGCAGCATAAACCATAGACAGAGAGACAGAGGGACGGAGGGACGGAGAGATTTAGTCTTATCATCCCTCTGTCCCTCTGTCCCTCTGTCCCCCCGTCTTCTTACTACCCTCCCACCTCGTCTGTTGCTCGTGCGAAACGCCGAGGTGGTCCATGAGACGGTGAATGAAATGCTCGATCAGGTCGTCAATCGTACTGGGACGGTGATAAAATCCGGGCATTGCGGGTATTATCCTGACGCCTAAACGCGCTAATTTAAGCATATTTTCCAAATGTATTACATTAAGTGGCGTTTCACGTGGCACAAGCAAAAGCAGGCGGCTCTCTTTGATAATCACGTCGGCGGCCCTGTGGACGAGGTCGCGCGAAGCGCCGTTGGCGACGGCGCCGAGCGTGCCCATGCTGCACGGGACGATCACCATGGCGTCGTTCAGATGGGAACCGCTGGCGATCGATGCGCCGATGTCATTGGCGGAATGAACGGTCACCTTCTCGGAGTCCTGGCCGAGCAGTTCGCGTACGACGCGGCGGTCGGTTCCGGCGACGTTCAGTCCCAGCTCTTCGCCGGCGACGCGCACTCCGGCCTGCGTGATGACGAGGTCGATGCGGGAAACCTCCGGACTCGCATTCAGACGCGCGAGCAGTCTCTGAGCGTAAACCGCCCCGCTTGCCCCGGTGATGCCGATGATGATTGATTTCATTTGAGTGCGCGCTACTGCGATGACAATACGAATGAGTTTGATGGGCAACTATATTGGCCGCCTCGAAAGCTTGTCAAGCAAGGCTTTGAACCGGCCCCTGTTTGCAAATGGCCAATCAAAACTATAGATTGCAAGTACGGTTTAAGCCACGAATGAGCGCGAATGTTCACGAATAGCGGCCAGAAGGAACCCAATAAATGAAACGAAAAGATTTGTGTCCATTCGTGTTTATTCGCGGCTGAATCTCTTTACTTGGATTGGTTATTATGGACCAGGAACGATTGAAAGATTTGCTGCTGGAGTTCAAGGAAGGTCGCCTTGAGCTTGATCAGGCGCTGGAGCGGATGCGTCACATGCCGTTTGAAGACCTGGGGTACGCGCAGGTGGACCATCATCGCTCGATCCGCCTGGGATTCCCCGAGGTCATTTTCGGGCTTGGGAAAACGCCCGAGCAGGTAGTCGGCGTCGCGGCGTCGCTGCTCGAACGTTCGTCGAATCTGCTGATCACTCGCGTGAATCGCGCGACATTCGAGCGGGTCAAGGCGATCGCCGGCGACGCCGAATTTCACGAGTCCTGCGGCGCGATCTCGGTGCGGCGTGACTTTACGACGCGCGGTCGCGGCGTGATTGCAGTGGTCACGGCGGGCACATCCGACATCGCCGTGGCCGATGAGGCCGCCGTCACAGCCGAAGTCATGGGCAATCAGGTCGAGAGAATTTTCGATGTCGGCGTCGCGGGCATTCATCGAGTTCTGAGCCGCCGGAAGGCGCTGCAATCCGCGAAGGTGATCGTCTGCGTGGCGGGAATGGAAGGGGCGCTGCCTTCGGTGGTCGGCGGGCTGGTAGGAACGCCGGTGATCGCCGTGCCGACCAGCGTCGGCTACGGCGCCAGTTTCAACGGCCTCGCGGCGTTACTCGGGATGCTCAATTCCTGCGCCTCGAACGTCGCCGTTGTCAACATTGACAACGGCTTCGGCGCCGGCTTCGTCGCCAGTTTGATCAACAGAGAGTGACTCGGCCGCCCCCTGCTTACGCGCGGGGCGCTGCGCCAGTCCTCCGTTTCCTTCGCCGCCATTCTGATCGCCGGGGAAGACATTTGCGGCGGTGATCACGCGCAGGACAGGCTCGCGATTTTCCTGATCTTCGCTCGCATGGGCTCGCCCCCCTTTCGGTTTTATGCCCCGCGAGACCATCGCATTCAAGCTCGCGCGAAACTCCTCCATTGACATCCCACGCCAGGTTTCCAGAAAGTGTGTGAAGAGCGTTGATTGACGCCGATCGTACTCCGCAACGATCTTTTCAAGCGCCACGATTTCGTCGTTCTGCGGCGCGCGGCGGCGCATCCGGGCTATTGAGGCTTCGATCAGGCCGCGTTGAGTCACGCAATCCTGAATCTCGCCGAGCCGGTCCTGGGCGACTTTAAGCAGGTCTATGAGTAGCGCCAGCCTGTCGGGGTAAAGATCTCGCAGGCTTTCAGCGCTATAGCGTAAACGCTTTCCTGAAATTCGGAGGTTGTGAAGCTGTTCGGGAGTGGGCGTGCGATCCGGGTCCGGCCAGCATGAATAAAACTCCTTGATACGCGTCCGCAAAATTCGCCTGGCGGCCTTTCCCAGCTGATCGTCAGGGGAGATCTTTTTGATTTTAAGCGGCTTGGCCATGCTCTTCCTCGGGAAATTCCTGTGAGAGTCCTGAATAGGGCTCATAGGGCTCATAGGGCTCATAGGGCCTATAGGGGTCATTCACTCTAATCCAATCTGAAGGGAACTCACGTTTGAAACTGGCGTACTCCTCGCCGCCCAGATATTTCATCAGCGCCTGTAATCGCGACCTGCGCCTGGCTCGCAATCGGCCAATCAGCGCTGAGATGGCGGCCTCATCCTGACCTGGCCACTGACTATTGCCGATCGGCGATAAAGCTTTCATCGCGGCGATCATCACGTCCATGTCGCGCACCCCGCCGAGCGCGTCGGCAAGATTCTCAAGCTTCGATTTCAGCCTCTTTCGGTCTTCTTTGGACACGCAGACCGCGAAGTTGCTCAGCGCGACTCTAAGACGGCGAACCGTGACGCGCATATCGTGAACGGATTCGACATCTCCGGCCAACGATCCGGATTCATGGGAAATAATAGTTTGATGTAGATCAGTGAAAACCTGCCTGGCCAATTGTTCAACAGATTCCGAGCGGGGAAGTTCGTGACTGTCCATATATAAATTTCTCCAACGGGACTCTACTCAATCATTCTAAATCTAAAGCAGGTCCGTTTCACAGGCTCAAAGGCCGGCGCGGCGTGAAGAATGATCAGACTTAACATTCTCCTAACATAATTTCATAGATTGAGTTTAAGCATGGGATTTTTCCGGCCGCCCGCATATAATCCGCACGCATCCCGATCGGCGCGCCGCCGTGCCGCCGCGCCTTAAGCCTTCGGAGGTAATTTCGATGCGCGCTGATTTA